>CAZHAH010000115.1:0-18342 GCA_964530095.1 uncultured Desulfobacteraceae bacterium
CAAGTAAAGCAAAGGCGTCTGGGGCAGATTAATCAATGATCAAGGTTTGACCCCGGCTCACATACATTCATGATGGCGTGGTGCAGAACCCGTTCGGGAAAAGCGGCCGCACAGATCAAACGCCTTTTAGGATCGTAGACATCAAAAAACCGGTAGTGACCTACATTAAGCGATTTTTGT
Source organism: uncultured Desulfobacteraceae bacterium (assembly GCA_964530095.1). Lineage (GTDB taxonomy): Bacteria > Desulfobacterota > Desulfobacteria > Desulfobacterales > CAZHA01 > CAZHAH01. The sequence continues at coordinate 181 of CAZHAH010000115.1, forward strand.
TGCAGTTGATCATAAAGCTTTCGGATGTTGCTTTCAAAATCCGATTTAAAGGAAATAACATCTTTGCGGTCATGCTTGCCTTTGGCGGCCTTCCAAAACGCCAGGCGAATATTATCCGCATCGACAATCGAGTCATAGAGACGGCCGGCCCGTTTCATGAAGTTGTCTCATCTTTAGGCGCTTTCGCTTCTTCAATGATCTTAAATACTGCCTCAGCATACTTTTTAACCCTGGCCTCACCGACTCCGGAAATTTTATGCAGCTCAGTTTTGGTTGTAATCCTTCGCTGAGCAACATCGGCCAGCTGCTCATTGGTAAAAATCGTGTACACAGGCACGGCTTCACTTGTTGCAGCCTGTTTCCGCCACTCCCTCAACTTGACAAACACCGCGAAGTCTTCGGGAGAGAGCACCTCTTTATAATCGATACGGTTTCTGTTTGGCTTATCGCCCGACTTGCCGGTGACATCAGCGAGATATTCAATCGCCAGACACCAAAACGAATTCGGCCCCTGGTCAACAAACTCACGATTAACGGTCAGCGCCCTTACCGAACGTAAAAAATGGTTCAAATCAGATTCCGCCTCCTGATAACTTTTTACAGGAATGAGAAAGAATTTAAACTGAATCGACATGATGAACAAATAGTCTAAGTCTAAAAGCAAAAAATTGTTGCGTGCGCTGACGCGCTCCATCGAAACGCCGCTGTCAGCGGCGGGCCGGCTCCGCTTTCGGCCCTTGCATGACCGCTGCGTTTGATTCCGCGCCTGCCGGGCTCAATGACCTGGAAGCAGGACAAGCCGGAAGCCGAGGAAGTAGTCCCGGAAGACGGGCCTGCTCCCGAGGCGGTACGCTGAGCGGCAGCGCCTGGCACCGTTGAGCCAACAGCCACCCCGAAGCACCCGGTACGAGCCGTTCGATGGACCTTTTGGATCAATAACAGAACCGGACGGGTAGTCTCCCTGCCAATCCTGGACCCATTCCCACACATTGCCGTGCATGTCGTAAAAACCCCAGTTATTGGGTTTTTTCTGGGCTACCCGATGAGTTCTTTTCCCAGAATTGCCCCTATACCAGGCATAGTCCCCCAGGCGCCCCTCATCGTCGCCAAAGCTAAAACGCGTTGTGCTTCCTGCCCGGGCAGCATACTCCCACTCGGCTTCGGTCGGTAGGCGGTACCTGTTCCCGCTGCCCGTCCGGTTCAGTTTGCGGATAAATTCCTGAATGTCGTTCCAGGAAACCTGCTCCACCGGCAGATCATCACCTTTAAAATAAGATGGATTGCTTCCCATTACCGCCTTCCATAAACCCTGGGTGACCTCAGTCTCTCCCATCCAAAAAGCTTTGGTCAAAGTCACCCCGTGCTGTCGCTCATCATTATCTCGGCGGCGTTCATGGGACGGACTTCCCATCGTGAATTTACCGGCTGGAATCCGGATCATCTTAAATGATACCCCGTTTACCGTGAAAGTTTTTATACGATCCTGCTTTTTGACAATTAGGGTCTTCTGCACTGTAACGGCACTGTGCCCGTCAGTTGCTTTCAAGGTCACCACATACTGGCGCTCCTTCTGCAAACCATCCCATTTGGCGTAGGTATGGCGAGGCTTATCTTCTCTGGCAAATGTGCCGTCCCCAAAATCCCAACTAATAACCCTCACAGGATCATCTTCCTTATCTGAAGCCTCGAATCTAAAAATGACTGGTGACTCCCAGTCAACCGCATCGTCTTTAAGTACTATCCGCACTTCAGGCGGAGCATTGTACCTCCGCGCCAAATCATCAAGTACCTGTAATTGACCAAGCGTAGCATAGTTTTTTGCCTTAGCCAAAGAAGCATAAGCTGCCCTATAATCCTCACCAATAAACCGCTCCCTGGCTTTTCCTAAAAATTGATTAAACTTACGGTCCATGAAATCGGTTTTTTCTTGCTTTAGATTGAATAGAACTCCTTTTGCATTAGTTCGGTATGGATTATCCGGCCACTTTTCCTGAAAATCCTCATAGATTGATATGCGCCGGTCGTAATCTGCCGTATCGTTTAAGCGAACTGTTTTGGCTTCTGAATCTGCTTTGCTCCACGCCAAAAAATCCTGATGTTTTGCTGCCTCGGATCGATGTCGCTCCCTTGTCGGGGAAAGATCTCTTTCATTTATAGAAATATCCAGCTCATCAGTTGCGCTATGAAGTAAGGTCGCGGCAGCATCTAATTTTTCTAAAGCACGCGCAAAATCCTTGCCTTGCAGCGCCATCTTTGCCTCGGAGAGGAGCCTGTCAAATTTTATCTGAAGCTGTATCTGTGCTTTTGTTCTTAAAACGCTTAGCTCTTTTTTTGCATCGTTAACATAGGGGTTGGTAGGGTTTACCACCACAAAGTTTTCCCATGTCTTGATCTTTTCTGCTAAAGACTGCTTTGAAGCCTTCGCTTTGGAATCTTGATATGCCTTTTTGTGCTGGTATTGCCGTTCTTCGTTTTCTGATTTGAGTCGAAACTTGGCAATTTGATTCGTATCTAAGGTAATGCCATAGTTGGAAAGTGCCTCGCGCGCGCTTGCCTCTGCGTTATCCAGTTCCTTGCGGGCACGCTCAAAGCGCTTTTGGCTGATAAAACCTTGAGTTAAAGTTAAGCTTTCCTTGAATCCTTTCTGGTAGCGGGTTCTCACACCAGCGCGGATCTCTTCAAGTTTTTTCTTTGCCTCCCGCTCTAAAAGCCCTGCCGGATGCCTTTTCAGGTATGACCCCACCTGCCGAATCTGTTCTGAGGCGCCTGCGGTGCTTGTTTGCTCAAGATAATGCTGATACACCAGACCGGCACCTTTCTGTGCCGCCGGATGGTCAGGGTACGGGATTACAAGAAGGTCTTCCGTATCTTCTGCACCTTTCAGATCACCTTCTCTTAAAAGGATCGCAATTTTTACCGCCAGGGCCTCGGGTTTGGAAGAATCATTTCTGACCAGGATGCCCTCCACCATTTCTCTGGCGATTCCAAGCTCATTTTTGGCGAACTTGGCACGTGCCAGTTTTACCGCCACCGCAGAATCTTCAGGCAGGTCAACAGATGCGGGTGGCGGCTGATTGATCTTTCCAGCAGGTGAAGGTTCCTTTCTGGCTCCCACACGGGCCTTGATGGCCGCTAAAACTTGGCTGTCTGAAATTCCAAGGGGAATATCGCCGCTTACATAAGCCGAGGCCCAGGGATTTTGGGAGTGCCGTGTATCAGAACGTACGCGGTCATATAGATAATCAAAGGCCTCTTTCATGGTCACGAATCCGTCCAGGTTGTCGTCGGCCTCACCGCGAAGCCCCTGGAGTAGATAATAGGTGAACACGCCATGTCCGCCTTCTGCAAACAGCCTCTCCTGCGATAGCTCATCGGATCGGGAGGCCGTTATTTTGGTTATACCTTCCTTTGAAATGGCCAGTTTCTCCAGATAATCATTGAACCGGTCTGCGGAAGACTTAGTTCGGGTTCCCCCCACTCCGGCTGAGTGACATGCGTCTGCCAGGACAAACACCTTTTTTGAACGGATGGTTCGGTTTAGGGCGACATCGATCTCCCACATGGGAAGAGCTGTGCCGTAATACTTCCCTGGCTGGGTATCGTGACAAAGAAGATAGAGGTTTTGAGGATTTTTAGGATCAGGTGTGCCGTGGCCTGCAAAAAAGATAATCACCAGGTCATCTTCAAGGCTTCTGGCTAAAAAATCACCTATCGCGACACGAACTTCACTCGTTGTGGCCTTTTGATCAACAAGGAGACGGACATGATCAGGTGAAAAAGCACCCCCTTCTGGTGACAACAAAAAGTCGGCAAAAGCCTTGGCATCACGGTGAGCGTATTTGAGATCCGGAATCCCTTTTCGCGGGTTCCAGCGCGTGTCATATCGGTAATCTGATATCCCCACGACAACCGCCCACCGGCCAACCCGGCGGCTGACTGCTTCCTGACGCATTCTGTCAACAATAAGAATGCTACGATCCTCTGAAGGCTTAACAGATTTTACCGGTGCAGTCGCTTTCTCAGAACCCGTCACACAACCGGAAATAGAAAAAACCATCAATAAGCCAGCAAGCCACCTCAATGGTGTTATCATTGTTGCTAACCTCCTGTTTTGCTATCATGGTTTTCTGGAAAGAATTTTTAAAAAACGCAACCTGTATCGAACTTTAATCCTCTGTTTTATTTGAGTTTCCTATACTAAAAGACAAAGAAAAAGACAAGAACTTTTTTCGATTTTTTTAATTATTTCAAAAAGATATAATTTCGTGGCTTTTTACAAATTTGAGCGCTTGACTTTTTGGTTCCAATTTCATCACCAAAATCAACTATCAGTTTATACGCAGGCTTACGGGCTTCTGGGAATGCCTCAGCAGAGATTATTTTACCAACTCTGAGGTCAACTTTATTAAAATCGTTCCAGGATATTTCCTTCATGTAGATCTTTCCAATTTATCAGCACGCTAACCCGCCGCGGATAACCTGGATAAAAGGCGTAAGCCTTTTGGATCAGAGTTAATCCACCCGTTTGTTATCGTCTTCTAAGTTATCAATCCCTTATTTTCATCCAACCCAAGCATAATGTTCATGTTCTGAACCGCCGCACCGGAAGCGCCCTTTCCGAGATTGTCCAAGCGGGAAATAATCACTATGTAGTCTCTGTTTTCATAAAGCGATAATTCAATTGTATTGGTGTTATTACACGCTTTTGCATCCAAAAAACCTTCATCCAGATATTCAATATTGTTTTCTATTATTCTAACAAACACTTCGTTTTTATAATATGTTTTGTACAACTCCATAATGTCCTGCCCAGATACATCTACAAGCAACTGGTCTTTTATTAAATAGGACATCACCAACATTCCTTGTTTGAAATTTCCAACACTCGGTGTAAATAACGGTGGGGTTTCCAATCCTAAAACATATTGCATTTCAGGCAGGTGCTTATGGTCAAGATTCAAGGCGTAAGGTCTTTGAGAGTCCACTTTTTCATAATTTTGCATATCTTCATAAATGTCGATCAACCTTTTTCCACCGCCACTGTACCCGGAAATAGAGTGACAAACCAATTTTTGCTTCTTTGAAACGATACTGTTTTCGATCAATGGATTTATCGCAATGATAAAACCCGTTGCATGGCAACCGGGTACGCAAACCCTGTTGCTGTTTTTTATCTTTTCTCTTTGAAGCGGATTTAACTCGGGAATACCATATATCCAATCTCTATTCGTCCGATGAGCCGTGCTTGCATCGATGACTTTTGTTCTGCTATCGGTGATATATTGCATCGTTTCTCTGGAAGCGGTATCGGGCAGACAGAGGAATACCAGATCTGCATGATTGAGCAGCTTTTGTTTTACTTTAGGATTTTTCTTGTCCACTTCAGCTATTGTCAAAATCTTGAGTTCATCTCTCCCATCCAACATTTGATGTATTTTTAAGCCGGTTGTTCCGAACTGTCCATCGACAAAAATATTATATTTCATTGAGCTTTACCTTTTATGAGATGGTGTATCTCTAAACGAACGCCGGCATCACCTGGACCAAAAGCCGCAAGGCTTTTGGGATCAAAGTGCATGCCTTGGTTCTGCAAAACTATTCATAGTGGGTCCACATACGAACAATTTTTACAATTTTTTCTTCATTAAGAATCTGATAAATCAGTCGATGTTGAATATTTATTCGACGTGAATATGCGCCATCTAAATCGCCTATTAGTTTTTCAAAAGGAGGTGGAACTTGATATGGGTTTCCGCGCAGGATATTAATCAATGCTTCGGCTTTTTGCTTGAGGCCAGAAGCAGATAGTTTTTTTGCATCTTTTTGTGCTTGTTTGGTGAAAACAACTCGCCAACTCACCACTCGATTTCCTCTTTACAGTCCTCAATTGGCGTAGCCGAACCCTCTTGGATAGATTTTCGCATGCCAGGAATATTTAATAAAAACATTGTTTCCTGAATGGCACGCCAGTCATCCTCGGATATGAGAACCGCATTTCCACGTTTACCGGTGATTACGATTGGCTCGTGTGTCAATGATGCCTCATCTATGAGACGGTATAATTTCGTTCTTGCTTCAGTTGCTGATAATGTTGGCATGGTACACCTCATTTTCCCCCACAAAGTACGGCATAACGTACGTATTGTCAAGTTTTATTTTCTGCAGAACTAATAATTATGATGGTTTCGTAAAAAGTCTGTTCCACTGTCATTGCGAGGAGCGAAGCGACGCGGCAATCTCATGATTTCAGACAGTTACAAACTACGAGATTGCTTCGCTGCGCTCGCAATGACAACATTGACGACTTTTTACGGTTTCATCAATTATGGGACAAGTAAAATTTAGGCATTTATTCATATTGTGTTGCATCAAGGCTTCCCGGACCTCTTCACAAAAGTCTATCAGAATTGAAAGGTCATTATTTAAAAATGATAGCCATTCCGTTGGGTTAGGCAGGTTTTCGAAGATTTTTTCAACACGTCCCGCAAATTTGCGGGACGTCTGTCTTAATTGCGCCGTTTAGCTCCCCGGTAGATGCCCCGGCTGACACGTTCGATGGTTCCCCGATTGAATGCTTTCTTTTTTTTGGTCCTTTTTAGCTTTCACCTTTGTCAGTCTCCTGTCTTTTACGACATTTTTATTGTTTATTGCTTTTCTCCACAAAATACATAAAGACGACACTCACGGCCGCCGTGATCGCGGTAATCACAAAGGCGTTCTTATAGCTGCCGGTGGTATCACGGATAAGGCCGCTCACCCAGTGCACCGAAATGGCCCCGACCCCATAGAAAACGGTCCAAATCCCGATAATGGTGCCGATGACTTCTTTGGGAAAATAGTCGCCCGCACACGCACCATATATGGGGAATATGGTTCCCGAAAAAAAGGCCAGTACTCCCACCATGGCATATAAAATGACCCAGGAATTTCCGCCCCAGAGAACGCCGATAAGGCACACGGTTATAAACGCGTTAGATGTCATGATTGTTTTTTTACGTCCCCAATAATCAGACAGCGGGAGGATGGTCAGAACACCGGCAATCTGTCCCAAGCCATGTATTGTGGCCAGGAAGCTTGCCTGGGCTATGGGCAGGCTGAGTTGACCTCTGGCATAATCGACCATAAACGTGGTGATGCCATAAAAACTGTAGGTCACCGCAAAGTAGGAAAAACCGATCAGCCAAAAGACCGGCGTCCTAAAAATCAATGATAGGGGCCGGTCTTCTGGTTGACCGGATTGGATTTTGGGCACTTCATTCGTTTTACCCAGACCCCATGGTTTCCAGCCCGATGACTCCGGATCACTCCTTAAAAGCGATCCGTTCACCACGACCATCACCATTGCCGCGGCTCCCAATATATACCAGGCATAACGCCAGGTGAAGTTTTGAACGACCCAGGGAAAGGCCACACCCATAGTCGCAAAACCGAGCCCATATCCGGCTGAGAGAATGCCAAGTGCAAGACCCCGCCGGTGCGGGGTAAACCAACGCTGGACAACCGTAATGACGGGGGTCCACATACCGGTGGCCCCCAGACCGGCGATGCCAAACGCCAGGCAGGCAAGCCACAATGACTCGACGGTTCCCATTAGGGTAACACCGGCGGCTAAAATAAAGGCACAGCATGCAATTACGCGCCGCGCACCCAACCGATCCGTCAGGATGCCCGTCAAGGGCGTGAATGAAACATAGACAAACAAATAGGCATTATAAATCGATCCGCCCGCTGTACGGCTTAAGCTCAAATCCCGGATCATCTCCGGGAGCATAACCCCATATCCCAAGCGCACTGAATAGTTGATGAACAGATTCACAAAACCGGTTGCCAGGATAATCCAAGCCCAGTGCAACGAACGTTCCCTTTCCATGAATATCTCCTCTGCCACGAGACGAATATCTCTGCGTGACATTTCAATAGCAGAAATTTTTTGGGCTAACCAGTGTTATCTTGTTTTACTGTTTGATTTGAACTGTCGAGATGCCCTTACGGGATCGATGGCTGGGAGTCAGACTTAAGGCTGGCTCTTTTTGTTGGCGTTTGAATAGAACCGCATCAGCTTAACCGAGTCCTGGTCCAAATTGGTAAAACCCGAATCAAGCGCCCACTGCATGGCCTCTAAAAACTCTTGCACATTGATTCGGCGCCAGATCTTAGGATAGTCAAAGGCTTCGAATTCGGGATGGTATTGCGCCATGATGTTGACATAGGTCGATTTGGGAAGGGATTCAGCCATCCATTTAACAAATTTCTCCGTCCCGGCCACGCGGTTGGGCATGACAAGATGTCGAATCATGACTCCCCGGGTGGCAACTCCCCTGTCATCGACTTGATGCAGGCCGACCTGGCGATGCATCTCCAGGATGGCGGCTTTCGTAATTTCAGGGTAATCCGACGCCCCCCCGGAATATTTGCCGGCATGCGCGGCATCCATAAATTTTATATCCGGCAGATAAATATCGACGATGCCATCCAAAAGTTTGATGATTTCGGCACGCTCATATCCACTGGTATTGTAGACCAACGGTATGCGCAGGCCCTCCTTATAAGCAATTCGGGTGGCGGCGAGAATGTTCGGCATCACATGCGTCGGGGTAACCAGGTTAATATTGTGGCAGCCGATCTTTTGCAGGCGGAGCATCATTTGGGCCAATTTCTCATCCGGGAACCCGCGTCCATGTCCTTTATGGGCAATCGGCCAGTTTTGACAAAAAACACAGCGTAGATTGCAGTTGGAAAAGAAAATTGTTCCCGAACCGCGTTTCCCCACCAAGGATCTCTCTTCACCAAAATGAGGCTGAGCGGTATAGACCATCACTTCGGCCGGGGCGCGACAGAATCCCTTTTCGCCTTCCAATCGATTCACACCGCATTGCCGGGGGCACAATTCACATTGCTCGAAGATGGAATAGGCCTCTTCTACGCGCTGGGCGAGTTTCCCCTCCGCCTCCAAAAGGGCATAGGCCGGATTTGGCGTTTGAACTTTTAGGGTTGCATTCAAAAGTGCCGTGTCCCGCAGAAGGATGGAAGTTCCGAGGACCAGCGAACTTTTGATAAAATCGCGACGGGTGATGCTCATTTGCCCTCGCTTACACTTTCTGAAGTCTGAATAAACTCTGTGCCGGAAACGATTGGTCGCAGGATGTGAAAACCAGTTATGAGCCACGGAATTTTGAGAGTGGAGAGCGTCTGCGCAGGCGAGGTCCGATCATCCATTCTTTTTATACTTTAAATGGCGAGACTAAATCAATAGGCAATTCTCGATGAGCTCAATTAGGGTTGCACTTACCCACGGGAACATCTAAACTCATCTCTCGTATTAAACAAGCATCGAAAACGCCGAAGAAGATTTCCAGCCAGAATTCCGATGTTCGGAAGCATTTTTCATAAGCCGACTGCCATGACCGGTTGTCGAAGAGCATCAAAAAAGACTAACGCCAAGAAATCCGCACTCCTTTTGTGGATTTGCTTTTCATCGGCGTTTCTTTTTGTGCTTGGTTGCGGCGCTATAAGAACAACCTACAATATCACCAAAGGTACCGTTAAAACCGCATATCGAATCACTACGGGGACCGCAAAAACGGCCTACATCGTCACGAAAGGGACAACCAAGGTCGTTTATAAGGTCGGTAAGTTTACCTTTAACGTGATTATGGCTCCGCTGACCTGGCCCCTGATCCGGCAGGAAATCGAATCGATCGACAATTTATCTCCCAAAGAAGCCATCCGCCGGGGACGAGTTAAAATGGCTCCCTATGTGGTCCAAGGTAAAAGATATGTTCCCATGTCAGTTGCCGAGTCTTATAAATATCGCGAGGTCGGTGTCGCTTCATGGTACGGTTTTGAAACCTATCATCAAAAGGGAGGTCATATGACCGCCAATGGCGAGGCCTTCGATCCCAATGGACTGAATGCCGCGCATAAATATCTACCCCTCCCCACTTTTGTACGCGTCACCAACCTGAAAAACCGTCGCAGCATTATCCTGCGCGTCAATGACCGCGGTCCTTTTATACCGGGTCGCATCATCGATCTCAGCGCGGGAGCAGCTAAAAAATTGGGTTTTTTTGCGAAAGGAACAACCAAGGTTTTGGTGGAAACCATTAAAACCGAGGGCTAGCCATGTCGCTTAAGAATTTATCCAAATCAGGCTTAGCATCATAAATTGTTTGATTTTATCAGAAAAACCTTTATAATTCTGATGCACTATATACGATCCGCTTTTCGTTTGAGACTTGGATTTATTCAAATCCAGATTCATTTGCCAGAGGGGTTGAGGCGATGAAAGATCTGATCGAATATGTGATAAAAGCTCTGGTAGATCAGCCGGAGCAAGTGGAGCTTACAGAGACAAAGGGCCGACAGATTACCATCCTGGAACTGAAAGTCGCCAAAGAGGATATGGGGAAGGTCATCGGGAAGCACGGTCAAACCGCCCGAGCCATCCGTACGATATTGAGCGCTGCTTCGGCTAAATTGAAAACCCGCACGGTACTCGAAATTTTAGAATGACAGACCTACAGGCTAGTTTCTAAACACTAATGTTAATTGCCTTTGATCAATATTGAACCAAAAAAGAACGATCCGGGGAGGTTACGAAACTGATTGCCTAGCCTGGTGTGGTGATTTTGCTTGACAATCACCACCAAATAAGGGTAGATGTCTGCGAAACTGAAGAATATCATATTGAAAAAACCATCGAAATAATTTAATGATCGCCCTTCCAGCTATTTTCTCGAGAGCCCTCGTAGCCAAAATCTTATTTATTGTAAAATGATTTGGCAGCATAGGAAATCCTGTAATGGCATCTAAAACAAAAAAATCAATCAGGCTGTTTGCAGCCACAATTGTGCCAATATTATGAGGGGAAGAATCACAACAAGAGTGAGGAATAAACCGAACCGAGAAATCGTCTTACTCACTGAAAACTAGAAACAAGGCCCAGATAGAATAGATTTCTGTTATGCCTTATTTTATGGGCAATTCTGCCCATTTATGCAGGTTTCGCACCGAGGGAGATTACCATTTAGCCAAAGTGGCACCTGAAGTTTGAAACCAGAAAGATTAATTTAAAAAGGAGGATGCTACAATGGCCGATGGTATTGTGAAATGGTTTAGCGACCAAAAAGGTTATGGATTTATTGAGCAGGAAGATGGCCCCGATGTGTTTGTTCACCACTCCGGTATCAACGCAGCGGGCTTCAAGTCGCTGAATGAAGGCGACAAGGTCACATTTGACATTGAGCAAGGGCCCAAAGGTCCCTCAGCTGTAAATGTTAACGTGAGTTAGGCTATCTAACCAAATTTAAAAAAGGCGCGCCGACAAGTGGAATTGGCGCGCCTTTTTTTATTTCGCCTTTTTAAAATCGCTGAATCTTCTTCAAATATCCCTTTTCGCAGTTTAAAGGTCCATTTGACGGCATCCGGAGAGTCCTCCCAGCGTCAGGATAGAAATCGACCTTCACTTCTTATGGATTTCTTTCATGAATACCAGCCGAAATCATTTACCGCCCTGGTAATCGCATGCAAATTATCGGGCGGCGCCATGGAGGGAATGTCGCATCCGGCAGCTAATATGAACCCTCCCTGTGCAGGCTTTCCTTTTTCAATCGTCTCGCGTGTCAACTCATAGAGCTGAGACGGTGTTCGCCTTAGTATCTCCATCGGGTCGATATTCCCCATAATAATATCTTTAGGAAAAAACCTGGCGGCATCTTCCAAACTGACCTCCGAGCCGAAGCTTAGCACGCTGGGATGGATCCAGGGGGGATTCTCAGATAGGAGGAGCAAATTCAGATTTTGGTCGCCGCAGAGGTGAAAGCCAAATCGCCGGATACCGAGTGCCTTCAATCGTTCATGATAGGCCACATGGAAGGGCAGCGCAAATTCTCGCATATTTTTAGGTGATATGAGTTGGTTGGATTCACTGGGCGAACTCATCCAGACAAACATATTCTCCGCCCCGAAGCGAGTGGTCCATAGCGTAATGACTTTAAAAATATGATCGAGAGCCATTTCCATAAGGCGTATACATAAGTCCGGTTTTTTATACATCCATTTCAAAAAGGACTCTATTCCGCAGATATTGGCGGCCATGCAAAATGGCGAACGGGAAAAAAACGTTACCGGCAAACCATGTGCCACCTGAAGTTCGGCAAACTGAAGCGCAATAGGTATCCCGCCGGCTGCAGTCGGGTCCGGTAGCTCCAATATATCCACATCTTCTTCATTCTTAACCGGGTGGGATTTTAAAATCAGAGCCCCTTCGTATTCACCCCTGGGCAATCGCACCTCTCCGCCAAAATCATCGGCACCATTTACCGTATGCCGAAAACATTGCAAAATCTGGTCCCATCCGTATTCTTCCACCACCCTTAAAAAAGCATGAAAGCTCTTTTCGGGATCAGCATAGGCATCGGTAATGGTGGAACCTGTTTTGATCGTGTTGAACCCGATACTTAAATATTGCATCCCGATGGGCACCCGGTCCGGCTTACGATAATTGTAGAGCGCCTCCATCCTTTCGCTGCTCGTCATATAATCCTTTGGATTGGTTATATTCATATTCCCTCTTGGCAATAGTGTTCCGCGACGAAGGGCTTAGTTCTTCGGTTCACGGTTTTGGTGGTCTCACAAAAAGTCACGAATTCAAATTAAGATGGCTAAGTAAAAAGGTTCATATACAAGGCGTGGTATTTTTTAGGAACGAGGCCATACATGTAGTATGCCGAGTGCCTGAAAAAATACGACAACGCGGTGGATGGGACTTTTTACGACGCCATCTATTTTAGGTATTCATAATAACAATGAACATTATAGATGGCGGCCAATGGATTGTGGCCCAAAAGACGGTCTTTGGCCGCAAGCACAGTACACAGGGCTTCGGAGTATTTTAAAAATAACGAATCATGCCCCACGCAAAGCCCTAACAGAATATTGAACTCCGTCTGGGCATCATTGAGTAAAAAGGCCTGAAAGATAGGATTGCACATGGACTCAAAATTTCCTTTACAAATTTTTTGATCATCCCGTACGCCGATCTTCTCCTTAGGTGTCCGCCCAGCCTTGCACGAAGGCGAGATCACCTCGAAGCCGCGTGAAGATAAGAGTTTTTCAAACACCTGAGCTTCCTTTGCCAACCCTTCACAAAAGGCGAATCCTAAACGACGGTATTCCATTTTCTGAGCAAATTCGATGATCTCTACCAGACGCGGCTTCAAGGGTTTGAACCTTAGGGGTTCCGCTTCCGTCTGCTCGTAGCATTCCGCCTCCTGTATGGACGCCTGCCGCGCAAATTCTAGAAGACGAGGATTTGCTTCATACTCCTGCAGACTTTTTTCAAGTAAGTCTTGTCTATGCTCCGTAGGGCAGGCCGGCAGTGACTTGCCTTCGTCATCATTGCATAATCGATCTTGATAACCGTAAGGGCATCGGGCGCAATTCGGTAACTGCATATCCATAATCATTTCCAATCGTTGTTTTATTCTTTAATCCAAATTGGACAATTTTCATCATGCAACCGGTTCTCACATTAATACATTGGCTCACCTATAATTCCTTCTCCGCTGATTGAAGGATTTGGTCTAATTCCTTTTGCAGTGGTCCATCCAAGGGCGGGACTTCATGTTTATCCAGGATATTCTGCATCTCATCCTGTGCCCGTTCCAGAATGGATTCGCCGCTTTCACGCCACAGATTGTGAGATCGCCAGTCGAAAAGTGTGGGTTTGAAGCGCCTTTCGCGATGTAAGGATCTCAACGTGTGATCATCTACAAGGAAGTTGCCTCGGTGTCCGACCCGGTTAATGGCATCGACGGCAAGCGTCTCCTGATCGACTTCAAAACCTTCTACAAGCCGACGCGCATACGCCGCCATCTCATCGTCGAGCACAAGGGCATGGGGACTCATGGCCATGCCTCCGTCCAGAAGGCCGGCCCCCCCTAATTCCGTGGCACCACTTAAAACATACAGGGTCAGCGCCCCCCCGCGCTCGAACATGATTTGATGGGACTGACTGTTCGTGGTCGCATACGGCACGGCGCTCGACGGGATACCATAGTGCCGCGCCAGCTGGATCAGGCCGGAATAGATCAGCATGATCTCAGGACTGACATAGTAAGCGTTTCCACCGTGCATCTCCATGTCCTGGATCAAGTAGTAATACCAGCTCGGAATACCCGGGCAAAGCGTCTGCAGCAGTACCAAGCTGCCCAGGGCTTCGGAATTGGTGTGGGTCAACATACCGGCCAGGGTATATGGCGCATTGGCGCCGGCCATGGGTACCAGAGGCACCTTTACCGGCAGATTGTAGGCCCCATACAAAAAGAGCCTTTCAATCTCCTCGCTCGGAAAATGCAGGGGTTCGATCAGGCAGACAACTCCGCTGCAAAACGGCCGTTGCCGCAAGGTTTGGCGGCCGCCCGCAACCGCATTTATCATTTCCAGCTGATACTTGAGATTTTTTGAACCACTGGACAGGGCCCAGATATGTTTGCGGCCGGCCTGCAACATCGCAATTAACGCATGCAGATCGTAGGTTTTGGTGGGTACGTCCTGTGGCGCGGGCATCCCGGCGATGTCTATATGCTTTAAAGCGTCCACCAAACGTGCAACATCACGGCAATCCTGGATTGTGATCGGGCGGTCTACATTGCGCAGGAGGTCATAATAATTGATGACACCGGCTCCGGAACGAATAATCGGTATTGTCGTCGATCCGGCCGACACAGACACATCGAAATCAGGCGTCCGGCCGGCACACACGAAATTCTTGGGAGCCGCTTCGAGAGCCCTTTCAACCATATCGGCTGTTAAACGCACCTGTTCCTTGGCCGCATCTACTTTTGCTCCCGCGTCTGACAATTTCTCCAACGCAACCGGATGGTTTAGACGCAGACCGGTCGTTTGCAGGACATCCAGAGATGACTCGTGTATCATTTGAATTTCATCGTCTGTCAGAATATTATAGCATCGTTGCATTTTGCTCACTTTTTCAAAATGTTAACCAATAAGGAGCCATCAGTTCTATAGATCGAAAAATCCGGAGGGCGCCTAGAACGCCATTAGATGACACCGGCGTAACCGTACTGCGACTTGAAAGTACTCGTTCAAACGGTCTGCAATTTGCAACATGAAGGGGCATCAGTGTTGAGGAAGACAGCCTTCACCGGTTTGATAAAGAAGGAATTTAAAACCAAATGTAAATAAAAATTTCCCCCGCACCTAAAAAAGGTGAGGGGGAAATTCGTTTCATATGTTTACATCATCGGTTGCTTTGGGGTTTCTTATTTGAACCACCAGCGCTCGGCGTTTCGCTGACCGTCGGCCTCCATGTGAGCGGATATGGGGCCGTGCGCGATCTTGTCGGAATTTGCCTCGACAAGTTGGGCAAACATCGGGACGAGGGTAGCCGCCTCATCGCTGCAGATCTGCTGCATTTCCCCATACATCTGGGCGCGTTTCTTGTCATCGGTCTCCGCCCTGGCCGATACCAGCAGTTCGTTGAAATGTTTGTGGCTCCATTTGGTGTCGTTCCATGGGGCTCCGGCGGCATAGGCCACCGAAAACATCAGATCTTCGACGGGCCGTCCGCTCCAGTAACACATAACAAATTCCTTTACGGTCCAGATCTTGCTCCAGTAGCCGTCGCTGGGTGCCCGAATGACATTGATGTTGATACCGGCTTTTTTGGCATCTTCCTTGTAGAGGATGGCGGTATCGTCCGCCCCGGCAAAGGCGGCCTCAGCGGTATACAGGTTGAAGGTCTGGCCCAGCATGCCGGCTTTCTTCATGTAAAACCGGGCCTTGTCGGGATCATATTCACGCTGCGGCAGATCTTTAGCAAAATAGCGGTTGACCGACGCAATGGGATGGTCGTTTCCGACCTCACCATAGCCATTGAGGATTCTTTTGACCATTTCTTTGCGATTGGCCGCATACTTGAGACCCAAACGGACATTGTTGTCATCATAGGGTTTGATGGTCGTCATCATCGGCATGGTAAAATGCTTGGTTCCGGTTATGGCGATGATCTCGATGTCGGGTACTTTCTTCAGGAGATGCAGTGTCTTGCGCTCACAGCGTTCCATATAGTGAATCTGGCCGGTTTTGAGGGCATTGGTGCGGGCGTTGACATCCTTGATGTGCAGCGTCTCCACTTTGTCGAAATTGGCCCGGCCCTCTTTCCAGTAGTTCGGGTTGCGACGCACGATGGCGGTTACACCCGGTTCCCAGGTCTCCAGGATATAGCCGCCCGTGCCGATCCCCTTATCAAACTCCGCACCTTTGGTTCCGGCCTTGAAAATGGCCAGATGATAGTCACCCAGTATAAACGGAAAGTCGGCGTTCCCGGACGCCAGTTCGAATACCAGCGTGTGTTTGCCGTCCGCTTTGAGGCTCGTAATCGGATCGAGATAGGGTTTGGCGGCGGATTTGGAATCCTTGCCGCGATGGTGATTTAAGGAGTCGATCACATCCTGGGCATCGAGGGTTTTCCCATCATGAAATTCGACCCCCTTGCGCAGTTTGATTACCCATTTCTTGGCATCCGCCGAGGATTCCCAGCTCTCGGCCAGTTCGGGAATCGGCTTGAAGTTGTGATCCACTTCCACCAGAAGGTTTCTGACCTGCAACTCAACGTTGATGTTCCAGCTCGAGGTGTGTGTTGCGGGGTCGAGGCTATCGCTGGTCGATCCTCCGGTGATCGCCTGGATAAAATGCCCGCCTTTTTTAGGTGTTGCGGCCTGAGCTTTTTTCGTCAGCAAAGTCGGCGAGACCGCTGCCGCCAATCCAAGCGCTGATGCCCGGGCTAAAAATTGCCTGCGGCTGATCGCGCCTTCCTTCAACAATTTTTCCAATCGCTCTAATGCTCTCATTTTACCCCTCCTTTGTTAGGTGTAGTTGGAATCATGGTTGACCGGAGACTCTGTGAGCAGCATAAAGTGACGACGCCAGCCAACTAGCCATTTGAGAATAACGCGGTGAAAGGCTTTCGTTATCGCATTCGGAAATTCTTTTCAATACTTATTATGGATTCGCTTCTTTAAGCGGGGTTTCAAGCAAAGGACTTCCTTTGGGGTTACAAATAATTGGCGCGTGGAGGGAAGATGAAAACTTTTTCAACATCGTGCAACGACTGGTAGGACGATTAGCGGATCGAACAACAAACTAAAAAATGTGCAACCTTATGCGGTTTGAATTTTGCTTATTTTTTTACGGTTATAACCGCACACGGACTTTGTAAAATTACATACTGGGCGGTTGATCCGAATAAAAGTTTCCCCACTTTTGAGGTTTTCTGAATACCGAGAAAAATCTGATCTATCTTTTCTTCTTCGGCGAATTTGACCAATTGTTCCCCGGCCTCCAAAGACGTGACCAGAAGCTGCGCGTTGTATTCGATGGAAATCCCTTCGAATTGCTTTTTCACTTCTGCCTCCAACTGATCTTCCATCTCTTTGACCTGGGAGTGCTTCAGGGGAAGCTCGCGCGTAACGGTTTGTATCACCTCTATTTTGGCACCCCATACCTCGGCATGCTTTTGAGCGGCTTTTAACGCTTCTCTTGCCTGATATGAGGCCTCATAGCAAACCATAAACTTCATATTGTCTTCTCCTCTCTTTAACTAGTGTCGATCCACAAATAGCATCTTTCGGCGCAGGACAGCGTTCTCGCCTTTTTGCATTCCTCAACGTAGTCGCGCTACGCCTGCGGCTGTAAAAATCCTGTGGCCTCGTTCTGAACCAAAATCTACCATTTCTGGATAGACACTAACTAACACAAGTTAAATGCAGTATCGTTTATGCGCTTGTATCTAGGATACAAACCACCATCGTTCCGTACATCTTTGGCCGTCCATCTCCCAATTTCCGGCCGGGTTCTCAAATCTAATCCTGCGATTTGTCGCCTCGATCCAGTTTCCGAAAAGGGGAATAACGACTCCGCCTTCGTCACGCACAATTCTCTGGCATTCTACATACATTTCACGCCGCTTGATTTCGTTCAATTCGGCACGCGCTTCTTTAAGCAGTTTGTTGAAACGCTCGTGTTTCCAGAAGGTGTCGTTCCAGGCGGCATCCGCTGCATAGGCAGTCGAAAACATCCAATCCGCCGTGGCGCGTCCACTCCAGTAACACATGGACCAGGGCTTTTTCATCCAGACAT
>CAZHAH010000116.1:0-18339 GCA_964530095.1 uncultured Desulfobacteraceae bacterium
GTGACCAGCGTGGCGCCGATTTGTCGCGCCAGCAGTGCGATGCAAACATCATTGTGGGTTATTGGGGACGCTCCTTCATATGTTGATATGTGGTCTAGTGTTCGTTTGATTAATCCAAAACAAAAAGGAGACCCAATATAAAAGTATCACAAGCAACCGATCTGTTCATTGAGTATCATCGCAACAATTCCAAAAAAAATACGATCCGGAATTATACGTTTATCCTGAGCCGATTCGATGAAGCGTTCGGGGATAAAGACTTCGAAGAAATCACTTCCGAAAAGGGAGAGCGGGGTCAAACCTTGACGGGCTGTTGCCCAAAACCAATCTCCAATGAGATACAATATTGTCAAACCGACGCAATAAAGCTAAACGCAATCTTTAGCGTAGGTCTAAACATTTCCCGATAGCGCTTCAAACAAATTCGCAAAACACAGAAGAAAGGAAATGGATACCCGGTTTTTCGATCTTTCTCTGCACCGACCCCTGCTGTAGGGGAATTTCCGGATGAATTTATTAGAACCATCATGTTTTGAATCGTTGCAGTCAAAAGCTCCTGAATCTGCACCCGCCATAGTCGGCGCCAACGGCTGGCTTTGATCCCATAACGAGTGCCGCGTGCAAATGATCTTTCCATTAAGTGCTGGCGTTTTTTGATATCGCGTTTTGCTCGCAAAGTTTTGGCAATTGACAGAATTTGATCCAATTCATCTTGTTGGATGTGCCGTTTTAAAGTTCTCCCGGTTCTGGATCGTGTGCATTGAGGCCTGAGAGAACAGTTATTACAAGTTTTTGCCGATGCAGCATACTCAAAGTGGTTACGTTTCTTTCGGAACTTGCGTGGCTCAAGAATTTCGCCGGCAGGACAAATAAAAAGATCTTCATCGGGATTGTAAGTGAAATCTGAAGGCTTAAATATCCCTTTACGACGTCCAGTGTCTCTGCGGCCACTGTCAAATGGATCAAAATGGGGCTCTATCTTGAGATCATTACAAGCCAGATAATTATCGATGGTGCCATATTTACTGTCAGCTACCGCAGTCTTTACTGATTTGCCGGTATTTTTTTCATGTTGATCGACCAAAGGCGTGAGCAAGTGGGCTTCATTGACTTCACCTGTGGTTACTTCCGTTGCGGTGATAACTTCAGATTTTTCGTCCACAGCACGGTGAATTTTGTAATTTAGCTTTGAGCGACCGGCTCCCATGCGGACAACCGTGGCATCAGGATCGGTGGTGGATATATATTTACGGTTGGCTTTACCGCTTTTGGGGATGATAGCATTTTCGTCTTCATTGTCTTGCGATTCCAGGCGAGCCTCTAACTGTCGGTAGCTTTTGTTCAGGTATCGTTTCAACGAATGCTGGTTTACCACCGAGTTGTTGGATGCGTGGGCTTTAACTAAACTTGCGTCCATGAAGATTTTTTTGCCATCGATCAATCCGGCTTTTACACATTGGCCAACGATGTTTTCAAAAAGCTTTCTGAAAGTCGCGACGCCCCATCGGGTTCTTGCTTTGGATAAAACGCTATGGTTGGGAACTTCATCATCCAAATCGTAACCTAAAAACCACAGCCAATCCAAGCGTTCGGGAATCGTATCAACCAACTCGCGTTCAGAACGGACATTATAGAAAATGAGAAGTAACATCATTTTCAAGATAACAGGAGGTGGGACAGAGACATTGCCATTGTGACCGTAACAATCTTTGACCTCATCGTAAATGAAATCAAAATTTATAGTCGCGGCAATTTTTCTCAAAACATGATCTTTGCGGATACGCTTTTCAAGGTTAATAGCGGTGTAGAAAAGCTTATTTTGCGCTCTATCCAGCTTGCCCATCATCGGCTTATACTCCATTTTAGATTCGCTGATGATTGAAATCTAACATACTTCCATTATCGTTCAATGGTTATTTGGGCAACAGCCCGTTGATTAGCATATTTATTAGGATTTTCAATACCCCGTCCGCTTGCTATTGGAAAATCACGAGCCCTACACATTACCTGATTTAGCGGTAGGACAGATACAAACTATTGTCGAAGAGGCCAAAAAGGAAGTGGGGGCTTAAGTAACTTCAAGACGAATTTCTTTGCCAAGAGCATTAGCAAATTTCTCCAAAGTGGAGAGTTTTATATCCTCTGCATGATTTTCAATCCTAGAAATTGCGGATTTTTTCGTCTTCAATTTTGCAGCAAGCTCCTCTTGTGTCAAGCCGGCCTCTTCGCGTGCCTGTTTTAAAATCGCTCCGATCTTAAACTGCTCGTATCCCTTATCAAAACCCTCTGCAAAACTGGGATCACGAGACTTTCTTTTTTTTATGTATCTTTGAAGGTCACTCATTTCTTTTTCCTCCTGAAATAGTCCTTTTTCCTTTCTTCGGCAAGTCTTATAGATCGCTTAGGTGTTTTTTGGGTCTTCTTTTGAAAAGCGTGAACTAAAATTACTAAATTGGGGCCATCGAAAAATCCAATCAACCGGAAAATATTTGATCCAGCGAAAGCTCTAACCTCCCATAGATCTCGGGTATTTACCATTTTCTTAAAATATTTTGCGGGCACATGTCCGAGATCTTCGATAAGCTGTAAAACCCAAATTACTTTTTGGGCCGATTTGGTCGGGAGCTGATCAAGAAAATCTTCTATTGGTTTCTGGCCTGAACCTGTCTCGTAGAATATTATTTTCCGCATCGCAACCATATGTTAACATGCATGTTAACTTTGTCAAGGTGAAAAGTTGATTTGGTTTGAGTCGCGAATAATGATTGAAATACTGCTCAAAATTCCCAATTCCGGATTTCTGAGGATTTGTTTTGCTAATCTCCAGGACTCTTTTTTTGCTCAAATAGTTTATGTAAGCGATTTCTTTTCCCATAAAATAGTATCGGAGATTTATTTGTTCATTCTTTTAGAGCCCCTCTGGTTGCGAACCGTAAATATTTCAACAGATACCATATCTTGTATAGGAACGTCTGCGGAATTATGATCGAAAGGCCTTCTATTACTGCTATCTATTAGGTCGCGAAGGCGGCCTTCCCTCTGTCAATTTATCTTTTTAATATCGCAAACGACCCTTCCCATAATAAATTACCACAAAGTATCCATTTCGATGTGTTTCTTCGAGTCTAGATAAATGCCTAATACATTGATTATACAGCCAAATCGATTTATTCAAGATGTGTTCTTAGTATCGGAAGTGCCAATATAATATGAAATGTGAGACCAAAGATTCGACTTTGTATAAATCGGACAGCCGATCAATGCCCAGAAACTTCAACAAAATTGTCAGTCAAGCAACTGGCCGCAGGTGATCATTTACATCAATCCGATCCCGCTTTATTTTCATGACCAACAGGGATACTTTTTGTGCTTATTTGGAGTCAAACCAATGGGTGGTTTTGAGGCAGATCTTTACGAGCATCAACATGACCGGCACTTCGATCAGCACACCGACTCTGAGCGGCGTTCTGAAACTACCATAAACTGGGCGTGTTAAAATTCTTCTTATTTTTCTAATTCGTATTCTTGCAACCTTTCAGATTTAGAGAGTATTATTCCATTTTCTTCCTACCTACACTTTTAGCTTTGTGAGATGATCATCGGCCTCAAGGAGGTAGCTGGCCGATGAAGCGAATCATAAAGCGCAAGTGTCAAAATTGCCACACTTTTTTCATGCCTGATCCAAGGAACGCCAGCCGGCAGCTGTTTTGTACAAAAGATGAATGTCGCAAAGCCAGCAAAAAAGCCAGCCAGCGTAAGTGTGGTGGTTGGAAAAGCCTGCCAATCGGGACTATTTTCGATGTCCCGAGAACACCAAGCGCGTCCAGCAATGGCGAAAAGCGCATCCAAAATACTGGCGTCGGAAAGCATCCGAACCCCAGATTGCGTTACAAGATCCCTTAAATACGCAACCAGCTGATAATACAAACGATAACCGGGATTACATAAACAATGCGTTACAAGATTTCTTAAACGTGCAACCCTTTGTTTTACTTGGCTTAATCTCGCATTTTACCGGCACTGCGTTACAAGATAACATCGACACCACCCTCCACCGATTGCAACAATTGGGCCGGGACATTGCCCGCCAATACACAACTTGGAAAGGAGGTTATTATGGTGTCAAAGATTCCTATCATGCCACAACGGGTACGAAAGGTGCCGCATCAGTTCAGCTGGGTGGACCAGCGGCTGGTCCGTGAACGGCGCATCGATCATTGCAGTCATCCGGCAGCGGCGCTTTATCTGTTCTTAATCACCGTCGGTGATGCAAAGGGGATGAGCTATTATGCTGATGAATCCATCATGCAGCGGCTGTCTATGGATCTATCCACACTGCGGCAAGCCAGAGAGAATCTGATACGAACCGATCTGATCGCCTGGAGAAAGCCCTTGTATCAGGTCCTGAGCTTTGATGAAGCCAAAACGGCAACACCCTTAGAACAGCCCCTCAGCCTGCAGCAGATATTTAGGCAAACGTTGGGAGGTGCGCCATGATTGATTACCCGACGTTTTTGCAGATCAAGCATCTGCATCGAGAGCGACTTAAATGCTCTCAAATTGCCGATGAACTGGGCTTAAATGTGCGAACAGTAGAAAAGTGGCTAAACGAAAATCAGTATCGCCCTCGAAAATCTGTGCAGCGCAGCAGCAAACTGGATCCGTTCAAAGACGACATCATCGGCATGCTGGAAACCCATCGCTACAGTGCCATACAGGTATTGCAGCGTATCCGTGAGGATGGTTTTGACGGCGGCTATACCATCGTCAAAGAATATGTGCGCAAGGTTCGTCCCAAGCGGAAAAAGGCGTATCTGACGTTGTCTTTTGCCCCGGGAGAATGCGCCCAGGTCGATTGGGGATCCTATGGTTCAGTTAATGTCGGTGATACCAGCCGGCGGCTGAGCTTTTTTGTCATGGTGCTTTGTTACAGCCGGATGATGTATGTCGAATTTACTGTCTCACAGACCATGGAGCACTTTCTATCCTGTCATCAAAACGCCTTTTTGCGATTGGGTGCGGTGCCTTCAAAGATCATGGTCGACAACCTCAAGTCTGCAGTTCTAAAACGCACCGTCGGCAAAGATCCGGTATTGAATCCGAAGTATCTGGATTTTGCCAACCATTATGGATTTACCATTACCCCTTGCGGCGTTGGAAAAGGCAACGAAAAAGGCCGTGTGGAAAATGGGGTAGGATATGTCAAAAAGAATTTTTTATCCGGCCTTGAGATCCGTGACTTTGCCGATTTGAATCCGGCCGTGCGGCAATGGCTCGACACGGTTGCCAATGTCCGCATTCATGGGAAAACAGGCCGAAAACCGGTGGAGATGTTCCAGGAGGAACTCCCACACTTGCATCGACCGCCGGCCAATACCTACGACATCGCTACCATCAGCCAAGTCAGGGCTTCAAGGCAGTTTAGAGTTGTTTTAGATACCAATCGCTACAGCGTTCCTGCTGAACTTGCCGGCCAACGGCTGACAATGAAGGCGTATCCGGAGCGGCTATGTTTTTACCATCAGCAAAAGCTCGTTGCCCGGCATGTGCGAAGCTATGACCGGCGAAAAGATTTTGAGCTTCCCGATCATCCAAAAGCCCTAATGGCTCAGCGAAAGAAGGCCCGGGATCAAATCATCTTCAGAAAATTCCTGGCCCTGCATCCTAAATCCGATGACTATTATCGCCAGCTTGAACAGCGTCGAATGAATCCGCTGCACCACATCCGGCAGATCGTCGCCTTAAGCGACATCTATGGAAAAGATCAAGTGGCAAAAACCATTGAGGATGCCTTTGTGTTCCGGGCGTTTTCTTGTGAGTATATTGCCAACCTGCTGGAACAGCGTAACCGGAGGATCGAAGAACCAGGCCCGTTGCATCTGACCAGAAGGCAGGATTTGCTGGAACTGGATCTGGACGAACCCAACATCGACATCTACAACCGATTTGCCCCAGGAGAATCCGAATGAATACAACAATAGACAATCAGACGTCTCTTGACCGACATCTGGATTATCTCAAACTCCACTTCTTTAAGGACAACTACCAGCCTATGGCTAGTAAGGCTGCGCAAAAACAGTGGGACCATATCCATTATCTTGGTGAATTGGCCAGCATGGAAGCGGCTCAGCGCAAAGATCGTGCTACCCAGCGGCGAATCCGTATGGCACGCTTCCCTCAGATTAAAACCCTTGAGCAGTTTAAATGGAATTGGCCCAAGAAGATCAATAAAATGCAAGTGGAAAACCTGTTTAGGCTCAACTTCATAAAGGACAAATGCAATGTGGTTCTGCTAGGCGGAGTTGGCTTGGGTAAAACGCATTTAGCCACTGCTCTTGGCTACCAGGCTTGCTTGAAAGGCTATACGGTCCTGTTTTCCACTGCAGTGGATGCAATCAATAATCTTATCGCTGCACAGACCACAGGCCGCCTTAAACAGGAATTGAAAAAGTATCAAAAGCCATCAGTCTTGTGCATTGACGAGTTGGGATATCTACCGATTGATAAAACGGGAGCAGATCTTCTGTTCCAGGTCATCAGCAAGCGCTATGAGCAGGGCTCGGTCATTATCACTTCAAACCGTGCCTTTAAAGACTGGCCAAAGATCTTTAACAACGATGCTACGCTTACTTCAGCTTTGCTTGATCGCTTTCTGCATCATGCTGAAACTGTAATTGTTGAGGGGAAGAGCTATAGAATGAAAGACGTGGTTGATGATTGAGAAAGGCTTGCCGGCTGCCGGCTCAAAATGTGCCGGCTGCCCTCCTATACGCTCGCATTTTTAAAACGCCATGAATCTGACATTTTCACTCCGCCGCTAACACCGACTACGGTCGCCAGCGCTGCCCCTGAAGATAGACCGAACAGCATCGTTGAGGTGGCAATGGCGACCTCAAAGTGGTTGGAAGCTCCGATCATGGCCGCTGGTGCAGCATCAACATAGCGGAGTTTAAGCAGACGCGCCAAACCATACCCCAGCCAAAAGATCAGCATGGTTTGAATAAAGAGAGGGATGGCAATCCACAGGATGGTAAGCGGATTGCTGATGATGACCTCGCCTTTAAAGGAAAACAACAACACCAGAGTGATGAGCAGGGCGATAATTGTAATGGGCGTGAGAACGTGTAAAAACTTCTCCTTAAACCAGGTTTCGCCTTTGGCGGCAATGATCCACTTGCGCGACAGATAACCGGCCACCAGCGGCAAGGCCACATAGATGCCGATCGACAAAAGCAACGCCTGCCAAGGCACCGGCAGCCGTCCCACGCCCAGCAAAAATCCGCCCAGGATCCCGTAGAGCAGCAGCATGGTCAGCGAATTGATGGCCACCATTACCAGCGTTAACCCATCGTTGCCGCGGGAAAGGTAACCCCACACCAGCACCATGGCCGTGCAAGGTGCGATACCCAAAAGGATGCATCCTGCCAGGTAACTGCGCCACAGAGGAACCTCCAGCATCTTAACGCCGTCAATAAGAACCACCGTGCCGGCCCCGTGGGAGGCGCCTACCGGCAGGTCGAGACCAAAGGGCATTTTAACCAAATCCATGACGTCCGGGCCGATGAAATGATAAAAAAGCGTACCGAGGAAAAAGATGGCAATCCCATACATGCTAAAGGGTTTGACAGCCCAGTTGACAAAGAGGGTCAAGAACACCGGTTTTCCACTTTTACCTAAAAAGAAAAGGGTCGCATCTTAATTATTAATTATTGTAGATGAACAGTTAACAAACAGTTAACATTTAAGATGAGACCCCATTGAAAAGGGGTCGGGATAGAAATATGGCGCGCGCAGCCTTAGGGTTCGGTGGCTTATCCATAGGTTTCCCTAATGGACCTCAGTCCGACTCCCATAGTTCACGTTTCCGCAAGCCCCCCTGCGATCCCGGACGGTCGGATTTGCGGCGTTCGCCTTGAAAAGAGACTCCCGACGGGTCGGGATTGGCAGCAATGGCATTTCCTTTGAGAGCCTTCCCATTCAAATCGAAACTTAAGTAATGGTAACGTTGGTGCAGAAAGTGCCTAGCGAATCGATTTGAATATGCGTTTGGACCCACGTGTCACGGTCCGCCATAACAGAGGCGCCCGGCGGTGGCAATAACCAAAAGATCGTTGGGAAAGAAATCGCTACAATAGCCGTGCACTTTCTGCACCTATGTCCCCTATGCGTACAAAAAACTCGAAAAATTGCTAAAAAGTGCGGCCAAAATATTAGATTGCGACATCGAAACATTGAAGCTCCCCGCAGCAAGCTACGGGGAAGTTCTGCCTCCCGGCAGTGCTTCGCAGCCCCCGTAAGGAATTCTGTCTAATTTTTGATTCGCTCGCTAACCCCGCGGCAAGCCACGGGGAATGCGCTCGCTGTTGCGGTTCAGGCGGTCACCACGAATCTCCAAAAAGGACGTTCAGAATCGTGATATTTTGCTTGATTTGTTTAATGGCCTACTTTTTCTTTGAAATGATGACGTACCTGCTGGTTACACCGATTATTCTTTTCTTTTGCATGGCGGATACGACATTCGCCTTAAAACGCTCTGAGGAGAGTGGCGCCTGAAAAATATGGGTATGTTCCCAGCCGCTTTTATTTATAATATTGAGGTAATCATCGATCATTATCGAATTACTACGCAATTCTTCCCTCGCTGGAGTGTTTTGGAAATCGCGCCAGTCGGCGTTGATAAATGCCATCCGTGTGCTCTTTTTGGCGTTTAAGTGTGCCAGCGCAAAAAAGTTTTCCAGAAATTCCAGATATTTTTCTTTTGATAGTCCGGATATGCCTTCAGGATCGTAGTTGTTTGATTGCTTTTTAAAATAAGGCGGATCGAAAATAATCAGATCCGGTTTGGCTTTACCTTTTATCGGCCATTTTAGACTGGCAATATCCCAGAAATAGGGTTCGATTTCTGGTCGTGTATCCGGGCGATCGTCCATGTCAAAGCTCCAACATTTCCGGTCGAACGCCAGACAGGTGTCGGCCACCACCCCACCGCCTGCCATGGGATCAAATACCAGATCATTCTGATCTGAAAAATAATACAGAATGTGTGCGATCATTTGGGCCGGGATGCGACCGGGCCACTCATCTCCGAAACGTTTGTCACAATCATTCCAGCTCCACAGATCCCATGTCCGCAGTCCCCAGTTAAGTACCTTGAACCTATCAAGATCGCTTTTGCCCTCCAACGCAATGGACCACACAAGAGGCTCTGTCCAATCATGCTTTTCAGCCACCTGAGGGATTGTGAAACCCTTCGATAAATCAGTATTTAGAAAATTTGGCAGCTCTGCCATTTTTTCTAAATGGTTCGATACTGTCCTTTGTCTTACACCTAATCTCTTCGCGATTCTTTCTTGGGGAATGAGCATGCGATTCATTCGGAAAATCTTGAGATCCAAATCTAATTGGAAGGTGGCTTTAAGGTCGGCGATCGATATAGACGTCTACCGTTCGTCTGGATCGACCGATCGCCTGTCCAATCTCATAGGAAGTCAAAAGGGGATCTTTTTGGTATGCTCGTCTGGCGGTATTTCTGGCCTCTTCTTCGTTTAATTGAAGGGGTCCTATGGCCTTTTTCGCCGCATAGAGGAGGGGATCCAGACCAATCTATATCATCAGGCGTAATAATGTGAACCGGTAATTCGGTTGCGCCGATCTCCTTGTATACCTGCAAGCGGTGGGCATCGTCCAGAATGCGGTATTTATTGCCATCTTCCAGATGAACCTGTACCTCGATAGGATCGATCTCAAAACCATCCGTAATGTTTTCGACAAACATGGTGACGCGTTTTGGATAAACCCCTCCCCGGGGATATATTTCCTCATCGAGGATAACCCGTGTTATGGGAACCGTGCGGACTGCTTTTGGCATGATGCCCCCTTTTGCAACGATTGGGTTTAAAATGACGTTCCCGGTAGCCGTTTCAGCAACAGGTGGCAGTATAACGTGAGTGTTGAAGACCGGATTCGAGCGTCGTTTTGATGATCTCCAAAAGGGTTTCGACGATTTCAAAAGATTCTTTCCTTGTGAATCCGATTTCCTCTCTAATGAGATCAACCATTTTGGCCTTTATAAGTGTCATGGGCAGGGTGCTCCATCATAGTAAATTTGTTCAACAATTTTAACAAAAATACCTTTTGAACCGGACGCCGTCAAGAACTAATTGATATTACAGATAATTTAAAGCCGCATTTTATGTTTGCCGTTTCACAAAAATTTTCCGTAAATAGGGGACATCCTATAATAGTTTTTATCTATGCCAATTCTTTTTGATTAGGGTGCGCAATACACAAAGCGAAGGGATCTTATTCTCGTTTACTATTTCAAGGCGGCCTTGAATTTGTTTGCAACCTCGCGTAGGTTTGCTGACCAATTTTCTGCCAGAGGATCAACAAAGGCGACCTCGCCACCAATCTCCTTTGCAACCAATTTCGCGCTTTTTGTCGAAAATTGAGGTTGAACGAAAACGACTTTGATGCCGTTTTCCCTGGCATGTTTGATCAACTCTTTCAACTGGGCAGACTTGGGGTCCTTGCCTTCGATCTCGATGGGCACCTGTTCCAACCCATAAGCTTGCGCAAAGTAGCCCCAAGCCGGATGAAACACCATGAACTGCAGACCGCGCTTACCCGCGAAAATATTTTTAAGATCGAGGTCAAGGTTCACTATTTCCGAAATAAAGGCTTTGTAATTTGCTTCATAGGCTGCACGATGGGTCGGATCGACCTCTTGCAGGACACTCAGAATCGTGCGGGCCTGGGTCATCACCAGAGGGGGCGAAAGCCAGATGTGGGGATCAAGTCCTTTGCGGCCGTGCTCACCCTCTTCGTGATGCTCGTCCTCTTCATCATGATGATGGTGGGCTGCCATGTGGATCTTCTCGATACCGTGATCCGTATGGGCCACCATCATTTTTGGATTGACGGCGGCAATCTTTTTCAACCAGGCATTTTCAACTGGGACGCCTATAGAGAAATAGACTTTGGTCTTTGAAAGGTCTGCCATCTGCCTGGGTTTGGGCTCGTAAGTGGCGGGATTCGCGCCAGGTTGCACCATGACCTGGACATCCACCAAATCTTTGCCTATTTGTTGTAAAAAATACTTTTGGGGAACAATACTCACAAAAACCGGCAGCTTATCATTTGGAAATGCATGGGGCGTAAAAATTAAAATAAAAGCGCTTGAGAGCACGATGCTTAAAATTGAACTTGGCATTATATGCCTCCGTCTTTAATGGAAAGGGTTTCACAACAAAAAGTAGCATTTTCAATATAATGAATGAACTTAGCTCCGCTTCGCTCCGCAATTGGAATGATGGAACAATGGAATGATGGAATAATGGGTTCCGGGAAAATGGAAAAGTGGGTTACTGGTAAAATTCCTCTTGACAGGGAAGTCAAAAAAGTTAATATGAAAATAAGATCCTTATTAAAATCAACATTCCACTATTCCACCATTCCATTATTCCATGTGCGAGGCAGAAACTCAGGCCTCGAAAAAGTTCCTTTATTCTCAATAGGTTGTAGAAATTCCGAGACGTTGAATTAGCGATCGAAATATTGCGTATGTTCGCTTTTAATAATAATTGATAAATTGTAATACTTATGTTATATGAGCTAAAACTAAAAAGCAAGGTTTTATTTGGACAATTACAACAACATTTCAATGGTTATGAGGTATCCCACCAGATCATGTTAAGAAAATTAACGGATGCTTTTCCTTACAACCTGCTTCCTTTACTGGCAATCCTATTTATTGCAGTGGGAATGCCGTTGCTCCATCCTGTCTTTCACAGCCATCTGGAACTTCACAATATAAGTGCAGGCCACGGTGTCGATCACTTTCTGGCAATACCAGATGAAAATAAGGCGCATGAGTGCCCCATTTGTGATTTCCTGGCAACCAGCCAATTGTATGATACCGGCTTGGGCCTCATCATCACGGAAAATGAACCGGTCGGCAAAATTGTATCGATAAATCATATCTTCTTGGTCAAGACCTGCCCATTTCAGACCGAACCACGGGCCCCACCTGTTTTCACTTCCTTATAAAAACCTGTCATTTAATTCAATTTTAGTTATCTGTTAAACCCATATCTCGAAGCTTTGTATAAATGATGAGTAGACGACTGACCAATATTTTGATGAATTGGGAAGTGAGGTAAACCATGATAAGATGTTTGAGAATATTGTTAAGCATAATTGCGGTTCTTATCGCACTCGGACTTAATTTGCCCAAGGTTCAGGCCGAAGAATATCGCCATAACCAGGTTCACGAGCATGGCGTTGCTCACATGAATGTAGCCGTTGAAGGAAATCACCTTTATATTGAATTTGTTAGCCCGGCCGCAAACATTGTTGGATTTGAACACCATCCCCGTACCCAAGAACAGAAGGCCGCTGTTCAGAACGCAATAGAAACGTTAAGGGCCGATAAAAAGTTGTTTGTCCTGCCGCCTGATGCCGAGGGACAACTTACTAAATCCACGGTAGTCACCGATATCGTAGACGATTCCGCACACGAATCTGAAGCTGAGCACACCCACGAACATGGCGAGGCCCATGAGAAAGCTCATAAAGATAAAACCCACAGCAAGGAAGAGCACGAAGCTGATGAACATGAACACGAACGCCACAGCGAGTTTACGGCTGAATATCGCTTCGTTCTTAAAAAACCGCAGAAACTAAAACATATAGACGTAATACTATTTCGTATCTTTCCGGGCATTGAGCACATTGAGGTTCAGCTATTGAGCGGCACAAAGCAAACAGCCCTTGAACTGACCGCAAAAAAGAACAAAATTGTTTTTTAGTTTTCAATCCCATTGTGACCGCATGATTTGTTGTTATTAATATGACCATGTCCGATAATTTTAACACCGCACCGGCTATCGATATATCAACACTGCGCTTTTCCTGGGGCAATGGCCAAGATCCGATCCTCGTCATAGAGAATTTGCAGGTAAAATGTGGAGAGCGGATTTTTATCGAAGGGCCAAGCGGCAGCGGCAAGAGCACGCTACTCAGTCTCATAGCTGGCGTTGTCACGCCCCAGCAGGGCGCTATCAAGGTAAACGGCAAGAATATAAACTCCTTAGATGGTGTGAGTAGGGATCGCTTTCGTGCAGACCATATCGGATTTATTTATCAGATGTTTAACCTTATTCCCTATCTATCCGTAGTTGAAAATGTCACATTGCCCTGTCGGTTCTCCAAACGCAGGCGAGATAGGGCTGTGGGCCGAGCCTCTGGTTTTGAAACCGAAGCCATGCGTCTGCTTAACAAACTGGGTATGGATGAACCCGATGTAGTAAAGAGGCCTGTTACAGAACTGAGTGTGGGGCAGCAGCAACGTGTTGCTGCGGCTCGGGCTCTAATCGGCGTCCCTGAGATTTTAATTGCCGATGAACCCACTTCATCTCTGGATGCAGGCCACCGCGAAGCCTTTCTACAGCTGTTGTTTCAAGAATGCGATCGGGAGGAAATTACCTTGATTTTTGTGAGTCACGACACAACCCTTGCTAACCTTTTCGATCGGACGATTCGGCTTGCTGACATCAACAAAATCTAAAACTTGAATACACAATGGGAATCTATAGAAATAAAAACCATGTTCGCCCTTGCCATTAAAAGTTTTCGCAACCGCAAGTTCACAACAACCCTGACCATTGTTGCCATTTCGCTGAGTGTGACCTTACTGTTGGGCGTCGAGCGAATCCGCAAGGAGGCACGGGCCAGCTTTACAAATACCATATCGGGTACCGATCTGATTGTGGGTGCCCGGAGTGGACCGGTACAATTACTTCTCTACTCGGTTTTCCATATTGGTAACGCTACCAACAACATTTCCTGGGAAAGCTATCAGGAAATTGCCCGCAACCCCAGCATAAAATGGACCATTCCGATATCTTTAGGAGATTCTCACCAGGGATATCGTGTGATGGGGACGAATTCCGATTATTTCAAATTTTTCCGCTTTGCAGGAGGACGCCAACTGGAGATGGCAAACGGGCGTATTTTTGAGGATGTCTTTGATGCGGTACTCGGTGCAGAAGTTGCGGAGGCTTTAGGTTATCGCATTGACGATCCGATTATAATCGCTCACGGAGCGGGTAAGGTCAGCTTTATTAAACATGACGACAAACCTTTTAAGGTGGTCGGCATTTTAAAAAAGACCGGAACACCTGTGGATCAAACGGTGCATGTCCGCTTGGAAGGAATTAAGGCGATTCATATCGACTGGAAAGACGGTGCGCCAATTCCCGGACAATCGATTTCCTCTGACAGGGTGCTGACCATGGACCTGTCACCCAAGGCGGTAACAGCCTTTTTAATAGGCCTCAAATCACGTATTAAAGCCTTTGGTGTGCAACGTTATGTGAATGAATATCCTCGCGAACCGCTTTTAGCCATTTTACCGGGTGTGGCACTACAGGAATTGTGGGATCTCATTGGCGTTGCCGAAAAGGCCTTGCTGGCCGTGTCAGCCTTTGTCGTTGTCGTTGGCCTGTCCGGCATGCTCATAGCATTGATGACCAGTCTTAGTGAGCGCCGCCGAGAGATGGCCATCTTGCGCTCGGTGGGGGCGCGTCCGTTACATGTCTTTTCTCTGATCGTAGGCGAATCCGCCATGTTGACAATGGCAGGGGTCATAGCTGGCGTTGCCATGCTATACGGGCTTTTGTTTTCTAGCCAGTCTTTGATCTTATCCAAATTCGGATTTTTTATTACAATCTCTGGATTATCAACTTACGAACTGTTTTTGATGGGGATTGTGTGTCTGGCAGGTTTTTTAATCGGTGTTATACCAGGCTATCAAATTTATCGCTATTCGCTTGCGGATGGTATGACAATAAGAATCTGAAGTAAGGAAAGCATTATGATAAAGTACATTCAAGCATTAATCATCATCGCCTACACCATAATTTATCTTCCTGCATCAACTGAACAGATCCGTCAGCTGTCCTGGGATGACCTGATCCCCGCGCATCTGGTATCTGACGATCCTTTAGCGAACTTAACCCAAGATCAACAGGACCTGGCGTATTGGGTAATAAATATGCTCGAAACCCTGCCAAAGCGGGGGCCGGAAACTGAAGAATTTTACAAAGAGGTCGATGAGGCGATGCCGCAGCTGAAAAAAGCTGGTATTGATATCGTTAAGGTAATGGCAAAAAGAAAGGAAATCCAAACGGCAATTGTTGAAGAACTAAACGGTCAGCGGGTCCGCATTCCAGGATATCTTCTGCCGCTGGAAATATCCGGTTCCAAGGTAACCGAATTTCTTCTTGTACCATACATAGGCGCGTGTATTCATGTTCCGCCACCACCTCCCAATCAGATTGTTCACGTGAATGTAGTCCAAAAGGAAGGGTACAACAGCAAGAAGCTATACGAACCGGTCTGGGTAACCGGAGTGATTTCAGCAAAGTCAATGGTTAAGGATCTGTATTTGGCTGACGGCTCTGCCGGGATCAACATAGGGTACGCAATGCAAGCTAACCATATTAAGCCCTACACACAGTAAAGCGATATATTGATAGCCAGATGCATTTTTGAATACAATGAATTTCAATGATGATGCTATATGTGAATTCCGGCTGGCCTGAAAATGTCAACAACACCGAATGAATGTTTCACCTCCTCGAAAATGACCCAAGCGGCTAAAAGTTCGTGGGAAATTGGTGCCTGATAAAACGCGGGATTTCATCAAGAGTTCGCGCTTTTTCTATATAATCCTTCCTTTAAATTAGTGGAATTGAAAGGGATTGTGGTCAAACCTTGATCCTTGATTAATTTGCCTCAGAAGGCAAATGGTTCCTGGAGCATGGCCGAGGATCACTCTTTCTTTTTGCGGCTTTGGACATACGCGGCGATGCCGACCAGGCCGAGGATATAACCGATACCTGCAAAAATGTCTCCAACAGCGGGGTCATCTTGCCGGATATCGGCAAGCATCCTGATAATAGGTTTCAACTTCCTATCCAAAACAGTTTCGATGATTGCTTCCAATTCTTTTGGCTTTATGGCAGTGTCCGGCACTGCGGTCCTGGTATCCACGGATGTGTTGGAAACAGCTTTTTTGGGTTCAGATTGCATGGCTTTTTCAGCACTTGTTTCCGATGCTGTCTTCGATGGCAAATCCTCCATCTCTGCCGCGCGTATGGTCCACTCTCCCTGATGCCCCTGTCCGGCGATAAGCACAATTTTTAAATCCATTCGCCTGGGTACTTTAAAAGAAAATTCGCCCTGATCATTTGTCTGACCGGAAAGCAGCTTGTTACCCCGCGGATCCATGACAACAATTTTGCCGGACTTTACTTTCCTGCCGCCGGGAAATTTGCTCTCCACGTAAACCATGTCACCTTCCAGCCAGGTAAAAACATTCACCCGGTGGGCTGATGCAGGATCTACAACCACAAAAACAATACACAGCAAGAATAGAACAGTGACCACAGTATTTACTTTAATCTTGTTCATGCGCACCTCAATTCCCAACATCGTTCCGCGTAAAAGTAATAACCAAATGATTGATACAAACCCACCAACCACTATTAAACACGGTCATCTCTTCATCTTTCTTCCTGAAGTATTACTTTATTTTATGGAAGTACACCCAGATAACCGCCCCCAGTTCCACATCCTTTTCTTCTCCTTGATGTGGCAGTTTGTAATCAGCACCGTTTAACACTGCAAAACCCCACCAGCCAGAAACCGGAGCGGCATAGGTGAACACACCGTTGCCATCGGCCTTGATGGTTTGGGTAATCATGTACTCGGTGGGTGCAGCATACTTCTTGTCGATGTTGTAATATTCGACTTCAACCTCTGCAAACGGTATGGTTTTTCCGTCCAGCTTAACAATCCCCTGAAAGACATTCCCGGCATACAGGCCGAAGGGTTTGGACAGGGGAACGATTTCGGTCTTAAGCCCGATTTCCTCATCCCAGCCTTCATCATCGCCAAAAGCCGATACCACCGTTTTGGTGTAGTGAATGATAAACGAATCCTCGGCCGGATCCCAGTACGGTTCGGGTTCCATATAAAACATATAGACGCCCGGACGTTTTACCGGATATACCGACTTCCAGGCGTTGTGCCCCATTACCAGTGTTGCTTCAAGTGAACCCAGCAGATTCTTTTTCTTTCCGCCGGCCAACACATTAAAGGCTTTGGGTTTGACCAACTTCATCCCCACCATTTCAAAAGGGTGGGAAAAGGAGAGGGTGACCGTTACCGTCCGGCTGTCGTCCTGCATCACCATTGAATCTGTGGGAATCAACATTCCAAAATGCGACCAGGCCGGACCTGCCATTATCAATGTTAAAAAAACAATCAGAGCCGTCATCCTGTAAAATTTCATTTGTTCTCCTCCATTATAATTGGGTTACTATTTTCAGACCACCGATAATGGGTTGTTTTCAAATCTGGACCTTCACACCCGGCTTCAGCCGCGATGTTTGGATTACAGGAGTGCTTTGATCGGTGACCAATTTTCAAGCGGTTGCAGCAATCGAATAGCTGGCGGAAGAAAACGATGAACGGTCCGCAGAAATGATAAAAAAAAAGCCACGACCGCTTTCCCCATTCAGGGGGAATCGCCTTCGTGGCTTTATTCTAAGATTTATTGAGAGGTTAAATCAGGCCTGTCCCGTGTTCAACATATCTCACTGACAGATCGTTCGCCGGGGCTTCTTGCTCCAGCAAGGCTGCGATTAGCAAAGATAGAATGATCTTGTCAAGCAAAAAGATGTTACAGATTCTACTCTTCGAAAATTATTTTCTAATCGACTAAATTCATCTGTTTGAGCTTGCCCCTGATTATCTTTTGACTGCCAAAAATGTCGGTTAATAAGAAACCGCAATCATCCTGCGGTTCTACCAGGTCTACGGATTTTAGAATTAATTCCTCTTTATCATCTCGAAAAATATAAGCATTGACCTCACACACCAGCTAATACCTCCTTAATTTTTTCATTGACAACGCACTGGACCAGATGCAGCAAAGGTTCGATCACCATCCCCACCCGTACCACCGGTTCCTGGGTAAGCGGCAATAAGATCTTTGGTGCCGGACAAGACATGACCGTTTCGGCCATTTTGGGCGTCACCTCCCCCAGCATAGCCTTAGCCCATGTGATCGAGATGGGGCACACAATCAGATCGGATACCAACCACGGATGATTGAATCGCTTTTGACTCCTATACTGGAACCCCGTCACAGCTATAGATACAACATTTAATTCTCCATAGAAATTTAACTATTGATGACGAAATAATGATTAATTTTTCTTCTTGACTTTCCTTTTACCTTCCCTTAGGGGAACAGAATAATTTCAGGTG
>CAZHAH010000117.1:0-18330 GCA_964530095.1 uncultured Desulfobacteraceae bacterium
ATGCTTAAGCAACTGATTTCTTATGCCTTTTCCTTTATTGTTTTAACACCCTTTATATGTCTTGACGCTTAATGTCTGAGATTAAAAAGTTGCTGATAAAGCACAAGAGGAGAGGTGCGCACACTTTCTGCCATAGATGCGCATACAGATATGATTCAGCAGTCTTATCATTATTATCAAACAACAATGGAGGCGGCGAAAACTCCAATTCTCCATTTTATCAAATTCACTCCGCTCAAATCGCTGCCTTCGTTGAAAACTATTGACTCCATGCCATCCATATAATCCACATAGACTGAATCCGTAAAATCCTGACTTCCAGCCGCGGTACAGTTCATCATTTTATCAATCATTGCTACTGGTTAAACACTTGTTGATGCTTTCATCAAGGTTGAGGTACCATTGCGCTATCAGCTTGGTTGTATGACGCAACGATTGATAAAACGCTATTCTACGTAATCAAAACTCCGGCGGATTGCCGGTTGGGTTTCTGATTTATGTTGTAATCTTTAAATCTGATGTCTTTCCCTCAAATACAATATCTTGTGCCTATGGTTGTTGGCCGGGGATCTTTCATACGGTAGGTTCATTTGTGATATTCATCTTCAAGCACAATGATTTAGCAAGTTGTCATATAACAGTAAAACGTAGTTGTGTATTTGTTGCGTCCACGGCAGCGGTATCTTCACTTAACGCGTTCTACTGAATTTTCGGATCTCTATTACAGCTCATCAGCTCACTGATTAATTGGTTGTTCATCTTGGACAGCTAAGCGGTTGCATTTTTTACATTCTATCGAGAGAAGCAAATTGATTTTCATAAAATTGTTTGGCAAGAGACTGTTTTTCAATAACATATGAAAAAATTTCATCGTAATTTTCAAAAAGAAGATTAATTATTTTAGTGTCCAAAAGTTGTTGATCTGAAAATTGTTTTAAAATCCGAGTGACCCCTTCTCTTGACATCCCATTTCGATACGGTCGATCCTCGGCCAATGCTGTGAATATGTCTGCCACAGCTAAAAGCCTTGATCCTGTATTAAGTTCATTTGTTTTACAATGAAAAGGATAGCCATTCCCATCGAGTTTTTCATGATGATAAGCACCCCATTCAGCAATCTGTCTAAGGCCCCCAATCGTGTTGATCACTGAGTAACTATGATACGCATGTGACTTCATAATGGCCATTTCTTCTTTCGTAAGCTTGCCGGGTTTGTCTAAAATGCTGTTAGGTATGGCAAGTTTTCCAATATCATGCAAATTGCCTGCAACTTCAATTAGTTCAATTTCTGCTTCCGTCAGACCAAATATCATGGATAACATTGAAGCAGCCGCGGCAACTCCTGAGGAATGGGTTGCCGTAAATCGAGACCGGAAATCAATTATATTTCGGAAAAGTTCAGTTATGAAAGATAAATCCGAAAGGTCTATCTCTGTTTTTCTAAAAGGGCCCTCATTAAGTAAAAGAGAATATATCCTAAGCGAAACCAAATCCAACCAGAATTCTTCACGTTCAGATACGTTGAGAAACAAATCTATGACTTGAGGATGAAACAAAGAACCGGTAAGAGATTTAATCTTTGAGATAATATCCTCGTGCTGGTGAAGAATGTACTTATTTCGATCAATTAAGCGTTCCGTGCCGTCTGCAAGAGATAGCAGCTGCGACTCCAAAACAAGGGGGGTTTCAATTGATTCTTCCCAGTCCTGCCACTTTTTGTGGTGGTATCGGACGATTTGGGCTGCCTCTTTTAGCCAAGGAATATTTTTAAGCAAAAGTTCACCCCGAATACAATGTTCTTCAACATTTTTGGTTTCAGAACTGTGTAGGCTGATTTTTTCCTCTACTGAAAGTGCTCCGATATCATGAACAAGCGCCGCGATAAAATTCTTTTCCAATCTTTCATCTGAGAGTCTTGCAGCTTTCCCCATTTCAAAGCTAATAAAGGCTGTTCTTTGTTGATGCTGTGCTAATGATGGAATAGCCAAGTCCATGGCATCAGAAAGCGAAAGAATTAGATTCCCTAAATTAACAACAATTCGACGTTGCATATTACCCTCCTGAATAGAATTCCAGAGCCTTATACTACATTCAGATACGATACCTATCGTGATCTATGCTGAATATCAGCTAACTACGTCCACATCTATACCGTATGGGCCACCCCATGTACAATATGCCGAACAGACACTTTGGTCTATCAGTTTTACGTACCGGTGGGATCACCCCTCGCATTAAGGTTCTTAAACAGAGAAAACTCCGGAACAAATTGTATCATATGAGATGTCAGATCCAGCTCGATTTCGAAAATGAAACGTGCTTTCAGATCAATTTGAGAAGGAAATGTAAAAGTGAATTATAATTCTATATATCATTTTGTTGCGTGAGGTCAATTTATATTAATGATTTTGATGATTTTGAAATATATTGGATTTATTACCAATAGTGCCGATGATACCAGGATCGCTATTAAACCTTCTTCGATTGTGATTATCGTTTCTAATCTTCAATTTCAACGTTTTTAAGGTTACATGAACATGGAATATGGGTGTCACCAATTGAACGACCCATCCTGCGGTTTTTAAGTCATTTAACAACTTTCGACGCATCTTCAGCGGCTCAACTGCACTAATCTACTTGAAAGGTGATCGATAGGGGCTGTATTCCGAAGTGCATGCATGCACAATTCTTTGGTAAGGATGCACTAAAAACTGTGCTTTCCGCATGTTTTTAAGAGTTCTTTCAGCAACCTTTGCTTCTTTGGGAAAGTTAGATTCAACCAGGCGGAGCAGATAGCGGGGATGCCCCAGGGTAGTGTTGCTCAAAATGCTAATATTACCAATTTTGGTGAAATTAACAATTTACTCTCCCGGGGGGCGGGATATGGATTATATAGCCAGATATTTTCAAATGGATCTTGCCCTGGCCGAGGCGGGACTATGTCTATGAGTCCTTCAGATAAAACCGCCATTTGCAATGCATGCCCTCGGGGTGGGGATCGGGCGGGGCGAAGAGGCATTCCACCCGGATCCGCTCGTCCACTGCCGTGGCAAAGCTGGCAAATTCGCCGCGGTGCATTTCTTTGCATACATATTCCCCCAGACCGCGTTTGAGGCGCGCCTCCTGGGTGGGGCAGGCGGGAACTGAAATGATGACCTCATCGGGTTGTTCGTCGATCTGATAATCGACCAGAATGCACCAGGGAAACAATCGGAGGGCTTTTACAAATCCGGGCAAGCCCTTTTCTTTGATCTGAAAACGCTCGGTCAGGTCTTTGGCCGCCATGCCGGCAACACGCTCCCAGACCTTTTCATTGAGCTGCTCGGCCGTGGGCTGGTCAAATTGCTCGGCGATATAGATAAACCAGAAGGCATCCATGACGCGATAATGGCGTAACAGAAACTCGATATAGTTTCTGAGAGCGGGTGCCTCCATTTTTTTAAAAATATCAAGGTTCATTTCGATCCCACCTTTTTAGTCTTCAGCACTGCTTTCTTCCAAAACCGCATCCACCCAGGCCATGGCCGCCATCATATTGGGAAAACCGGTGGTTGTTAAAGCGAGTAAAACGGCATGCATAATTTCCTCCGCTGTCGCACCGGCCGTCAGCGCCTTGCGCGTATGCGACATCACGGCTCCCTTGGAGTTGGCGCCGATGGCGATGCCGAGTTTGATGAGATCCTGCGACTTTTTGTCCAGCGGACCGGCGTTTCGCGTTGCAACGCCAAGCTCGGCATACTTTTCATTAATTGCGGGGAATTTGTCAGAAAAGTTTTGATAGATCTTGGGTAAATACATAGGTCCTCCCTCCTGAAATCTGAATTGGACACTTTAGAGTGCCATTATTTATGATGGTTTTTTTAGTCAGAATTTGTCTGCTCGCGGGGCTTTCAGTTTTTCCCAAAAAACTCGAGGAGAAACTATTTCCATGTTTTCAATTTTTCTTAAGTCAAGCAGCTCATTATCACCCGTAATGAAAATATCCACCTTGCCATTCAACGCCGCTGAAAGTATTGCTATATCATCTTTGTCCTGAATCTTGACATCAGGCATATCAACAGGCGTCGAAAAATGCGAATCCTGCTGGAGCATTTCGATAAACTCTAAAATAAGATCAGAGGGGACATTCAATTTCTTGCTTAAGACCCGATCCAGTTCCTCAAAAAGCTGAGCAGATACAATGAGCTGGTGGGAAATAAGGACTTCTCTTAGAACGTCAGCGCAAAGACCCCTTGTAGCGACTGCGCTGATCAAAACATTAGTGTCGAGAAAAACCCTCATGATATCTGGGAAAAAATATCCTCATCAGTTAGGAGCCCACGTGCTTCAGCGAATGGCAAAATTCGTTTCCTCATTGTTTCGAATTGCTCAAGCCGAAGTTGACGACGGAGCGCATCGCGTGCGATTTCACTCCTGTTTTTCCCAGATCGCCTGCTGGCCTTAGTCAGCAGTTTATCAAGATCCTCGTCTAATCTAAGTGTGATCGTTGCCGTTTTCATGTCTTACATTGTAAGACGCCAATCTGGAATTGTCAAGCGTTCCTTTTTTTGGATCCAATCTATAGCTGCGGGTCGGATGGTTCGTTATAAAGCTCCGGTCGCCTATTGGGGAGAAAATAGCGCATTTTGTGATTGCGCACGCGTGACAAATCGGCTGCTTTTAGATCGGTCACCAGAATCCCCTCTTTGCCGCTGAGGCTCTGATCCAGAATGTCTCCCGACGGACCGATGATGACGGCGTTGCCTGGAAAGCTGAGGCCTTTTAGATTGTCGCCGGTCTGATTGCAGGCCACAATAAAAACGCCGTTGTCATAAGCTCGGGCGGTGAGGTGCCGCATCCAGGAGTTATGCTTTATAGGCGCGGTGCCGCGTGGAGAGGCGTGCGGGATAAAAATGATATCGACACCGTTTAAGGCCATAACGGTCGATAACTCTGGAAAATGAGCATCGTAACAGAGCTGAATGCCGAACTTGGTGCCGGAAACCTCAAATAGAGGAATCTGATCTCCGGGGGTATAAATCTCGCATTCCGGCGGGGATGTATGCACTTTACGGTAGACCCCAATTTCCCCTTCCGGCTTTAGCACCAGATGACTTGCAAAAAGCCGCCCCTGATCATCTTTTTCCACCATCCCGGCCAGGATGGTGATCCCAACGCTGCAGGCCAGTTGTGCGAGTTCATCCGTTACCGGGCCGGGGATTTTTTGAGCGTGTTGGATGATATCGGGATGATGGCTGTAGCCGGTGATATTTAATTCCGGAAAACAGATCAGGGTTACACAACGGTCTTGGGCCGTTCGGATCCACTCACCCATCCGGTCGAGATTTTCACGTGTATGTCCGACGGGCGAATTAGAAACAACGGCGGCGATACGGGTATTTTCCATTATTTGGGTGCGGATATTCGCTTAAAGATCAAAGTGAGCCTTTATCTTAAAAACCTTGGTTGCCGGAAGGTTGAGGATTTGGGTGATACCGGTCGCTTGGGAGATTTTTTTCAGATTGGCTTCTATTTCCTGCATGGAGGGGGCAATAAACGTAAACCACACATTGTAAGGCCCCTCCCTTTTATAATTATGCGTTACGCCCGGATACTGATTGACGAAATCGGCAAAAGATTCGATTTTTTCTTCTGGAACCCGGGCGGCGCAGAGGGTGCTCACAAACCCCAATTTTTCGGGCACGAAGTTGCCGCCGATTCTGCGAATGATACCCTCCCGTTTTAGCCTCAGGGTCCTTTGCAATACCTCCTCTTCGCTCAAATCGAGGGCTTTGGCAATGTCAAGATACGGGCGCGACGTGATGGGGAAATCGGACTGTATCCGGTTTAAAATGGCACGATCGATTTCATCCATGGGTAATGAGGCTCACCTGCCCGCTAAGCAAAACAATTGACATGTATCTTCCGGGTTCGGGGTCCGTCGAATTCACCGAAAAAAATTCCCTGCCAGGTTCCCATGACCAGACGGCTGTTTTCAATCGCAATCAGTTCCGAGGCGCCGACCAGGGTCGATTTTACATGCGCCGGCGAATTACCTTCAAGATGCCGGTATGGGGCCTTCCAGGGTACTATCTGATTGAGGATCATCAATATATCTTCCCGGACGCTAGGATCGGCACTTTCATTGATGGTAACCGCGGCGGTGGTATGCGGTACAAACAACATGCAGTATCCGTCCTTTACGCCGGATGACTTTACCAATTGCTGTATGTCGGATGTGATATCGATGAGCTCGGTTTTGGATTGAGTCTTAAGTTTGTGTACCATAAGCTGTCTCCATAAAAAAAGGCTCCGCCGCATGGGCAGAGCCTTTTTCGAAGTGGATCGAATGGTCAATCACGGTCAAGCAATTAGACACATCCGGTTGGTTTCGGAAGACCGGCCATCTTACAAGCACCCTTGCCGGGTCCGGACGGGAAAAGCTCATAAATATGTTTCAATTTAAAACCGGTAACCTTAGAGAGCACGCGCACCATAGGCGCAATTCCATTCTTTTTGTAGTAATCCTGGAGCACTTCTATCACTTTGCGGTGTTCGTCGTTTAGGTCTTCGATTCCCTCTTCTTTTTTAACCCATTGAACCCACTCTTCACACCAATTGTCAAAAGAATCGATAAAACCGTCTTCATCAACCGTAAATGATTTCCCCATAAAATCAACTGTTGGCATTTAGCATTCCTCCTTTATTATTTTTTTCTATTTAAGGGCTTCTCGCCTTTAATCCGATCTTTTAAAAAAATATAACTATATGAAAGTGGTGTTGATGTCAATATGAAAATCGAGGTTCGAGAGACTTTTTGCGACGCCATTAATATTCTTTCGGCATCGTGTCGAGTTGCGACAGCGTAAAAACCGGTCCGTCCTTGCACACGAATTCCTGGCCCACATTGCATCGGCCACACATGCCGATACCGCATTTCATTCGATTTTCGAGGGACATAATAATGTTGTCGTGATGGTACCCGAGGTTGTCCAAAACCGGTTGGGTGAATTTTATCATTATCGGGGGCCCGCAGACGATGGCAACCGTGTCATCCTCACCGGGGGGGGCTTTCTGCTCGGTAATGGTTGGGACGAAACCGATATTGTATTTCCACTCGGGGTCCTCTGTAGCGTCGACAGTGATATGCATATGAATATCGTCCCGTTCTTCCCAGGCAGCCAATTCGTCGCGGTAAAGGAGCATGCCGGGGCTTCGGGCACCGTAAATGACGTGGATTTGGCCGAATTTTGAACGATTCTCCAACATATAAATGATGGAAGAACGGAGGGTTGTAAAGGCAAAACCACCGCCGATAAGAACAATGTTTTTGCCTGTTAGATCATCCCATGGATAGGAGTTGCCCAAGGGTCCCCGCACACCCATGATGTCTCCCGGCCC
Organism: uncultured Desulfobacteraceae bacterium; assembly: GCA_964530095.1. Classification (GTDB taxonomy): domain Bacteria; phylum Desulfobacterota; class Desulfobacteria; order Desulfobacterales; family CAZHA01; genus CAZHAH01. The sequence goes on from CAZHAH010000117.1 coordinate 7,381, forward strand.
CATCGAGTGCAGATAGGTTGTTACCAGACCGACTTTGTTGACCGTGAATTTCAAAAATCCTTTTTCGGTAGGGGATGAAGCGATACCGATCGGAATTTCACCTTTGCCTGTCACCGAAAGCTCAGCAAACTGTCCCGACGCGTAGGTGAATCGGGATTCGTCCTCCGGATTCAAAAAGACGAACTTGAATGTTTTTAGATTCTTATCTTCGGTTTCAACGACAATATCGTCAATGCGGACCGGATATGGCCGGTATGGATTCTGCACGGGATACCCTCCCCTTATTAGGTTGCCTGCTGTGCGTCTGTGTCGGATGATTGGAAGCGGTTCATTCGCTCACAAACAGAGCGAATATCGATATTGACGGGACAGAATTGGACACAGCGGCCGCACCCGACACACTGGATTCCATTTTCATATTTATCAGGGTAGTATTTGAGCTTATGCATGAAGCGTTGGCGTACTCGCTGCATTTTTAACCCATGCGGATTGTGGCCGGATCCATGCAGGGTAAACAGCGGATACATACAGCTGTCCCAATTGCGCATGCGCACACCAGCTTTGCCGAAATTTTCATCCTGTATATCGAAGCACCAGCAGGTGGGACAAAGATAGGTGCAGGTGCCGCAGTTGATGCAGGCAAAAGCCACATCTTCCCAAAAGGGTGCATCGTAAAGCGCCAGAGTGTCCTTCTCCTTGAGCCGATCGGTTGAAATTCGGGAAGTCATTTTTGATTCGGCTGCGGTTTTGAGAATTTCGATTTCCTTTAGCGCTTGATCTTGCGGTATTTCCGTATTCCAATCGGCGGTCGCCAAAAACGCATCGCCTTTGGCCGTAAAGGATTGGATCAGATATTGATCAGCCATATCGGCCAGCAGCACATCGACACCGGCAGTGCTAAAGGGGCCCGATCCGGCCGAAGAACAAAAGCAGGTGAGGCAGGGTTGATTACAGGCCAGGCCGACGAAGATCGTTTTTTCATAGGTTTTCACCCAATAAAGATCCTTGTGCTCGGGCGTATCAAAATTGCGCCGGACCAAAAGGAACGCGTCGGCATCGCACGGTCGAATTCCGATAATGGCCACCGGCCCTTCATCAGGCTTCACCTCCTGCAGTACATGATGATCGGTTTCATTTTCATCGAGGGAATAGGTAAACATCAATTGTGATTGGGGATGGATGAGAGACTTAGCCGAAAGACGGGTGTTCTGAAAAGACAAATCGGGTGCTTCATCTGCGGCAAGTTCCTTAAAAGAATGAAAGGCGTCTTCTTTGACCGGCCCCATTATGCGGTATGAATTTCTGAGGGTGTCTATGCCTCGGCTCCAATTTTGCTTGTCGATTTTGAAAAATTTCATCCGATTGGCCATTATTTAATAAATTCTCCCGGATCTTCCGGGCGATAGGTATCCAACGGCGGACGCGTGTCGAGCGAAAGACCCGCTTCCCAGTCATAAAGCTCCAGGCAATCCTTTTCCAGTTTTTTGGTAAGTATACGCATATCGATGCCGACCGGGCAGGCCCGCTGACAAGCGCCGCAGTCGGTGCACCTTCCGGCACAGTGAAAGGCGCGCAGGAAGTGAAACGTAAACACATCCGTGGGGTCTTGACTTTTTCCAACCCATTGGGGGCGGGATTCATCCACAAAACAGGTTGGGCAGTAGCACAGCGGGCAGGCATTGCGGCAGGCATAACAGCGAATGCAGGGTGTCAGCAGGGTTTCAAAAAAGGCCCATTTTTCCTCAGGAGGCATGCCTTCGATTCGGCGTATATCGGCATAACGATCCACATCGGTCCGTTCTGCGATGGGATCGTCCACCAGTTCATCGAATATGACCGGGTTGGGATGAATACAAATTTTACAATTTTCCTGAAGCACATCGGCTCTGGGAAGTGGGGTTTCATTTTGTTCGGTTTTAACGATGACTTGGTCATCTTCTTCAATAATATCATTCGCTTGAGTGGTGAATAGGGTCTCTATTTTGCGTTTGTCGATCATCCCCCGGCACGGAATCCCGATGATGAAAAGCTGTTCCCGTTTGATCTTGTTTTCGATGATATGGGTGATGATGTTGCGGGAATCACACCCCTTGGCGAGGATGCCGATTTTCTCTTTGCGGTTGGCCAAATAGTTGGCCAGGTTGATTCCGCAATGACTATCCCAATAAAGTTGGTGGGCCTCATCGGCGTTTGTAATAAAGCCCGGTTCATTCATCATGGGTATGGATCCTTTTTTAAATCCGATCACCATTTCGACCTCGGATTTATCAAGGATGCGGGCCGCGATATCTCTAATTTGGGTATTATAAGCGTACATGCTAGGCAACCTTTGGGATGGTCTTAACGAAATTTTTGGTCGGCCCCAAGCTTTTGATCGATTCGGTAACCGCCTGTACAACTTCGACAAACTTGGTCGATTCGGCCGAGGAAATCCATGAAAAGTGAATCCGGCCGGGTTCTATCCCCATAAGCTCCATCAGGTTTGTAAACAGGGCAAACTTGCGGCGTGCGTAATAATTACCTTCCAGGTAATGGCATTCGCCGGGATGTCATCCGGACACCCAAACCCCGTCGGCACCCTCTCGCAAAGCCGCCAAAAAAAACTTGGGGCTCATTCGTCCCGTGCAGGGAATTCGGATGACACGGATGTTGGGAGGGTATTGAAGGCGACTGACACCCGCCAGATCGGCAGCACCGTAACTGCACCAGTTGCATAAAAAGCTTACGATTTTAGGTTCCCATTCGGACATTGCACACCATCCCCTCAAGTGAATATGATAGCCTGGTTCAATAAAAGGAGCAATTAAACATTCCGATTCGCATATTGTCAATAAAATTTAAATCATATAAGAACGATCTAAAAATACATCAATTTCAATGGTTGCGGATATGGTAAAAAGGGAGGGCATGCCGAAAAAGCCGCCCATCGTGGTGGTTTGCGGGCCCACGGGTGTCGGTAAAACCAGTGTCGGAATCGAAACGGCCACCGCTTTTGAGGGTGAAATTGTGAGCGCCGATTCCATGCAAATTTACCGATACATGGATATCGGTACGGCCAAACCGACACCCGATGAACAGTCTCGGGCACCACACCACATGATCGATATTGCCGATCCGGACCAACCCTTTGACGCGGCCCGATACGCGTCCGAGGCGCGCCGCATCATCAAGCGTCTTCATGCTCGAAGCGTGCTCCCGTTCGTTGTCGGTGGAACCGGCTTATATATCAAGGCCTTGATCCGGGGATTATTTGAAGGCGGGGAAAGGCATCCCGAAGCCCGGAAGCGTCTGCATGATGAAATGGCGGCTTGCGGCATTGAATGTCTGCATCGCAGACTCGGCCAATGCGATCCCGATACCGCGCAGAAGATACATCCGCATGACACCTATCGGATCATACGGGCACTTGAAATCTTTGAGACGACCCAGCAGACGATCTCACAGCATCATAAAACACACCGTTTTTCAGAATCACGGTATGAGGTTTTAAAAATCGGGTTAACGATGGATAAAGCCCTCCTGTATGACCGGATCAATCGCCGCGTGGATGCCATGATTGCTGATGGGCTGCAGAATGAGGTGGAGTCGCTCCTGGCCAAAGGGTATGCGCGTGATCTAAAATCGATGCAATCGATCGGATACCGGCACATGGTCGATTTGATCAGCGGGAGGCTTTCCGGGGAAGAGGCCGTGAGGACGCTCAAAAGGGATACGCGCCGTTATGCCAAACGCCAGATGACCTGGTTTCGATCCGACCGGGAGATCGTCTGGGTGGCCCCCCACGAAAAGGCCGAAATTCGCCGCATCGTGGCCGATTTCATCCACCCCCCCTAATCGCCCTGTTTATGGCAGCAAAACCGCCTTTGATCTTTTGCCGTCAATTTTTATGGTCAAAGGTTGCGAAAGTTTTGCATGTTTCAGATAAGGGGTCTCGATTTCAGACGGCAGTGAGGCCAGCCACTCCCAATCAAGAAAATTCCCGGGGCGGTCGGTGAGGGTGATATAACTGATCCCCAGGGAGGTAATATTGTGAAAAAAATGTGATCCCTGAGAAGGATCGGCATGCAGTTTGGAAGTAACGGTTTCGACCATGGCCCCCACACCGGAAATATCGCGCCAATTCACCGGTATCCCCAAAAACCGATCCGCCGAACCCCAGCGACCCGGCCCGATCAGAGCGTATTTGCGATTTTGATGTTGCAGCTTCTTATTCATCCTTCCGATCTCGTTTGCAATTTTGACCGTATGGGCAGGGTCAAAGGCCTCCGGTTTCACATAGATGATATCGGCAATATCCTTAAATAAGCCATTGCCCAGGGCCGAGTTGGAGTAGCAAACGGCTTGCGTCAATTCGTTTTTCGTGATCCTGACTTCAATATTTTGGCGACTCAGCCCCATCGGTCTAATCTGCAGGATAAAAAAAACGGGCCGCTGTTTATCGTTGCGGGGCAGATCCACCGCGAATTCGATTTCAACCGGTGAGCCCATCCCTTTACGTCCTATTTCAAGCAGTTCGACAAGGATTGGCGCCAGCGGGAATGAGCTGAATTTCAACACATTGGCGAAGGTAAGGACCAGATTTCCCGATATGCGGCCGGAGTCCCTGATCCGGTTTTCTTCGGGGATGTAGGTGCTGCAAAGTCCTCTCAGTGAAGGAAAGGTGCGAATTTCGTCGATTTCAATCCTGGCCAGCGACCACTCCTCCAACAATTCCGTATCAATTCGCTTTTCAGGTTCAGCATGGCCGGGATGATCGGCCATGTGAAGGGCATAAAAGTGACGCTGAGAGTTTTTCAAGGTGGCTTCCACGGATGAGAACTGGGGCAGAAATTGGGGATAGCGGGGTGAAAAGCGGAGCGCCGTGCCCCCTTCCATGATCGTTTTTCCGAGACCCAGGGCAATATGGGCAATCCCTTCTTCCGGTTTCATGTGGGAAAGGGGGTAAAAGTTATAGGACTGAGCCAGTCCGGATATGGCCGGAAAGAAATGATTGCCATACTGAGAACCGGTAAGCTGCTGAATCACAACGGCCATTTTTTCTTCCTCGATGCGATGCAGGGTACTTTTGGCATAGGCTTTGGGCACCTCTAAAAAGGTGGAAGCCAAAACAAGCTTGAGAGCGCGCACCAGCTGCTCCTGTCGCAAACGCAGGTCGGACGAATTGTTGGGGATCATGCAGGTTTTATAAATCCCGGCAAAGGGATGATACTGGGCATCTTCAAGGAGGCTCGAAGATCGTACCGCCAGCGGGTATTTGGTTTTTGTAAGAAACAACTCCAGATCGCGGCGAAGCCATTCGGGAAGGCGGGATTCCAAAAAGCGGGCTGTAACTTCAACATCGCCGGATCCACTGTTGGCCAAATGCTCCAGTCCGTTTTCACGGATAAAGGCATCAAACCCTTCCGTCGAAATGACGAAGGTCTTGGGCAGACGAATATCAATTTGTTTAAATTGACCCAAAAGCCTTCGATTTTCTTTCAGCAGGGTCGACACAAAGGCCAAACCGCGTGCTTTACCGCCTAAAGAACCCCGGCCGACTTTAACAAAATCGGCATCCGGATCAAAACTCCCGGGGATAAGATCGGTTACCACCCCCCGCTGTCGTGCTTTGCGCTGTTCGTGCAGGGAGGCAACCAGATATTTCTTAATTTCATGCGCATTGGGGAAATCGGCGGCTTGGACGAGTTTTAGTTTGGAAGCGAGCATAATTTCAGCCCGTGCCATGAGCCAGGTTGAAAAATGATTGCGGGTGCCGTGATAATAAATGGAGACGTCCGGAACAGAGGGCAGAATCATTTCCAGATCGCGGATATTTGATGCCCGTGCGACTTCTTTGCCATCGGGAAGCCGAAATACAAAATCGCCAAAACCAAGATGCTGTTCTAAAAAGGTCCGGATCTCGGTATGCAGGGCGGGTGAATTTTTGTTAAGAAAAACAGCGGGTATTATAGATGCCTTGGTACGGTTGCGCTCTTCGGAGCTCATGTTGAGAAGAGGAATATCCGGACGGTCGGCTTTGATCATTGAAAGAAGGGCAAAGCCGGCGTCGTCGTCCATCACCCCATTGCGAGGAAAGCGGACATCGGAGATAACACTCAGCAAGTAGGGCTCGTATTTTTGGTATAGCTTTTGAGCGTCCTCATAGTTTTCTGCCACCAGAATTTTGGGCCGCGCCCGCATCCGCAAAAGCCGGTGTTCTTCATTGACGGACTCTTCCATGACGGCCTGGGTTTGCATGACAATTTCCTTGTAAAGGAGCGGCAGCAACGAAGAACAATAGATGGGTGAATCTTCAACCAGGATAATCACGCGAACTCTGGCGCGCCGGGTGTCGTCGGCAACATTCCATCGATCTTCCACATTTTTGATAATTGCCAGAAGAAGATCGGTATTGCCGGACCAGACATAGATTTTATCGATAATCTGCCGGTCCAGATATTGAAACTCCAGAAGGGCCTGGCCGCTTTTATGAAGTAGCAGAGAAATGGGTATCCCGGGGAATTTCGTCCGGATCTCATCGCAGAAGAGCCGGGTGTCCATATCATCTAAACGAGGCATGGTGATGACAAGATCGAATTTTTCACGAGCCAGGAGATCAAGTGCCTCGCGGGCCGTGGATACCCAGGATATGCGCGGGGGACGGGAGAGATTCAGCCCTCGGTATTCATGGATGATTCGCTGGGCCAGGCGGCCGTCCTCTTCCATGATAAAGGCATCGTAGGGACTTGATACCAGGAGGATTCCCGATACTTTCTTAACCATCAATTCATGGAACACTTTGAAGGAGAGGTTGATATCATCGCTATGACCTTCAGAAAGATGATTGGCAGGGGGGGTATCGGACATTTTCAGTAACTCAATAATTTTTCAGTAGCATTTAAATCATAATGCCAAATTTTGACAGAAGACCGGCTTGCCGAGTACTAAAACAAATATAAGGGAATCGATGCCAAGAGGCAAGCAGAACTACCGTTCTTCCAAAATGGCAAAATATCGCTTAATAAGATTTTTAAGACCGTCTGAAGTCATTTTCAGTATTCAGTTGAAAATTAAGGGTTGCCTGTCGTATAATTCTAGCTCAATCCTAACCGCTGCAACTCACTACAAAAAATGATGGCTATGAATCGAAAACGATCAAAAAACCTGGACTCTGTTTCAAAAAGGATGCCTTGGCGCAGTTTGCGTCTGTTTGTGCCCATTGTTTTGCTCGGTTCAGGTCTGATTTGGGGTGAAATCGACGGTCTGGCTGAATCGCAAAGCACTTCTAAAGCCGGGACCCGCATTGTCTCTGCCGATGTCTTCTTGGAGGTTCAGAAATTTCGGGAGGACCTTGAACGCCTGAGACGCTTCATGGGCGCCCCCCGGGCAACTCCGCTCGATATCCGCGTTTCCAACGCCGCACCCCATGATGTTTATTTTCAGGCTTTAACGCTTTTTGAAAAAACCAATCGGTTCTCTTTTGAGGTTACACGGTTGCAAGAACAGTCACGGCCGACTCCTCGGGAAGTATTTCTTCCGGCAGATGTGTTGGAATTGACAAAGGCCGCACACCGGTCTCTCGGCACCATCATGTCGGATATAGAGATCCCCCCCAGTGTTGTCCCACTCAAAAGAGATCCAACGACCACACCCAACGATGTTTTCAAAGCCATTCTTTCAACCAACCGACAGTTAAATTTACTCTTAGAACGCCGCTTTGCACCCAGTGATGTGTACCAGAAGGTGACCTTGGCGATCGGGTATACCGCCCGTCAGCTGGCCCGCTTCCCCGGGGTAAGAAGAATTCCGGATGAACCGCCCTTTGAAGCCGAAAAAAGGCCGACCGACGTCTATTTCAGACTGATCGGCTGCCTTGAGATCGTTTCGACCATATATGAAGTAGCCGGCATAAAGGCGTTAGAAATCAACACGTCCCACATCGATGAAAAGAGTATCACCCCAAGTGATGTATTTGATGTGGCTTCGTTGATCGTGGCCCGACTCGATTTTCTGCACAAAAAATTTATGATCAGACAAATGCCGAGAGAGGTCTTTTATTCAGGCCGGAAATATCCGTCTCATGTGTATCAACAGACCGGAATTCTTGAAAAACAGTTGCAGCAACTAAAGCGATTTATCACTGCACAAAGATAACCCCAGCCTCAGAACGCGGAAGGGAGCTAAATGACGCCAAAAAACCGGAAAGATGGAGCCCCCCGCCGCCGAACCGGATTTCGGCAACAGCTCATCAAGTCGCATCTTGCGGTATCATCTATCGGTTTGACGATCCTTCTGAGCGCTCTGGCAGCGACCTATTACCTGCGTGCGAAGGTAATTGTTTTGGCAGAAGAGGGCGCTCCGATCGTCGAGGCGTCTTCTCAGATCCAAGCTGAAGTCCAGCACTCGCTGGCCGGGCTTCGGGGCTGGGTCAGTTTGGGGGATGAAAGCCTGTTGAAGGAATGGCAAAAAGCCTGGGAACTGGGAATTGAACCGGCCAGGGCGACGCTATTGAGGTATCGAAAGGTCTTCAATAAGTCCGGCAATTCGAATTTGATCCGTAAGCTTCCGCATCTGCTGGACGAACTGAGGGAATCGCAATGGTGGGTCAAAAGTGTAGCTCAAACCCCCGGGAATGAGCCGGCACGGGTTTCCTATTTTTTTGAAGCGGAGCCCGTTGGTTTGGCGCTTGATTCGATCATCGCATCAATCATCCAGCAGGCACGGCAAGAAGGCCGGCTTGGGCAAGAGGAGAAGATTTTTCAGATTTCGGATGCGCAAAGGTATTTTTCAATCGCACGGCTTCTGATGGAAAAAATCATTTTTGAAGGGAGTCTGTACCTTGAGGCGGAATTTGGTGACAATCTGTCACAGGCCCGAGGGATCATCGCCGGCTTGCCTGCGCAACAGAAGTATCATTCTCGTTTTCAGTCCCGGTTGTTTGCACTTTTTGAGCGTGAATCAGACGCCTATGAAAAGATGGCCCAAAAAGCCATCAATCAGCGAAAATCAGAGAAATGGAACATGGCCCAGTATCTGATGGCGACTGAAACCGTACCCCTTACAAACCAGATTCTGGATGCTATCAATACACTTAACGCAGACTCGCAAACAGTAATGCGACGCGAAGCCCAAGAAGCATCCCTGACCGCACGCTGGGCATCGGCGATCATGATTGGGCTCATTGTTATCATGGTCTTGGCGGCTTTCATCGTATCGCACAAGCGGGCCAAGGCGCTGAATGAGCCGGTGACCAGTCTTTCCGAAGCGGCTCAAGCACTTGCCGACGGGCGTCTGAACGAAGATATCCCGGTGGTCAGTGCCGATGAACTGGGGGAGCTTACGAAGACATTCAATACCATGCGGGGAACTATCCAGATGACGCAGGATGAACTTCACCAGGCCAATTTGCACCTGGAGCAGCGGGTGAAGGAACGAACCGAGGCCCTGCGCGAGAGTGAGGAGCGCTTTCGTGCCATTTTCGAACAGGCTGCTGCGGGGATTGCCATTGCGACGCCGGGAGGGAGATTTATCCGCACCAATCAGCGATTCTGTGATATCGTTGGATACACTGCCGATGAAATACTGGCCTTGACCTTCCAGGAGATCACCCATCCGGACGATCTGGAGTCTGATTTGAAGATGTTCCGGCAGCTCTCTGCCGGTGAGATTGCAACCTATTCGATTGAAAAACGTTATATCCGTAAAGATGGTTCACCGGTATGGATTTATCTGGCCGTCTCGGTCGTGCCAAAACTATCGGGCGATCCGAATTATTTTATCGGGGTGATTGAAGATATTAATGAACGTGTCGAGGGGCAGGCGCAAATAAAGGCCTCGCTGGCCGAAAAAGAAGTACTGCTCAGAGAAATTCACCACCGTGTCAAAAATAACATGCAAGTGATTATCAGCTTGCTCAGGCTGCAGTCGGCCGGCATTAAGGAAAAAGATCTCGCCGGGTTGTTCAAAGAGAGTCAAGACCGGATTCAAACCATGTCGCTGATACACGAAAAACTGTACCAGTCAAAGGATTTTGCCAATATTGCCTTTGATGACCATGTAAAGGCAATCGTCTCGGGATTGGTGGCATCTCACGGGATCGATTCAGAGAAGATTCATTTTAGCATCGATATGGCGGAAGTTACCATAACACTCGATCAGGCGATTCCCTGCGGATTGATTATCAACGAACTGGTTACCAATGCCTTCAAACATGCCTTCCCCCATGATCGCAGGGGGGAGATCAAAATCCTCCTGCGGAGGCTCAAAGATCAGCAGGTCGAACTGGAGGTAAATGATGACGGGATCGGGATAGCGGCTGGCATCGATCTGGATGAAGTCAATACATTGGGGTTGGAGTTGGTAAAGACCTTGGCCAAACATCAGCTTGGGGGAGAAGTGACACTTGATCGAACCAATGGCACTATTTTCCAAATCCGTTTTCAGATGGTGGGGATTGACGCTACATGACAAATGATTTGTGAATGAGGGGTGAAGCATGCCAAAAGCCAAAATACTGATTGTGGAAGACAACGGGATTATGGCTCTCGATATTCAAAAGCGTTTAAAAAATACGGGATACGAGGTGACAGGAATCGCGCTTTATAAACACCAAATGGAGCGCAAACTGAAAGAGAGCCAGAAATGGTTTGAAGTAACCCTCGCAAGCATAGGTGACGCCGTCATCTGCTCCGATTGCGATGGCCGTGTAACGTATCGCAATCAGGTGGCGTTAACGCCTTAACCTTTCTTACAAGAGGTCATGTATGCAATGAAGATAGGAATTGCACAAATAAATGCGATCATTGGTGATTTTAGGCACAATACAAACCGGATCAAACACTTTTCTGAAAAAGCGAAGGATTTAAAATGCGATCTGGTGGTTTTTCCGGAACTGGCGGTACCCGGGTATCCGCCTTGGGATCTTCTTGAGCAGCGAGATTTTGTCGATGAAAACCGGCGATGCCTGGAACA
>CAZHAH010000118.1:0-18273 GCA_964530095.1 uncultured Desulfobacteraceae bacterium
CTCATTTCTGGGATTTCAACGATCTGAAATGGCCTGTGAAAGGTAAAACCAAACCGGATCTGATTATTTTCGATCCGCCCTATTTTAAAAAGCAATCAAGCAATTACGATCAAGAAGGTATATCCGGCCTTTCAAGAGAAAAATATCTGGAATTTCTGGAAAGCTTTTTTGTTCTGGCGCATCAAAACGCCAAGAAGAGCACACAGATGGCATTTGTCAATGCAGACTGGCGCGATTTCCAGAGCACCCCTGCCAGGAATGAAATGACGGGCAATTCGATAATGATCGATGATTATCTCCATATTATTAAGAAAAGCGGGTGGCAACGTACGCATATAATGCAAGCACCCCTCTCCTCGGAGCGATTCAATGCGGGTGTGGTATCGGCGATGCAAAAGAAAAAAATAATCGGCGTAACCAGCAGGTATGTCATCATTTCCTCAAAAAAATAGCCACGTTATTACCCATTCGGAGCAGTGCGGCCACTCTACGGGTAGATAGCGGCGCGGGTTAACCCTTAAAGCCGCCGATATTAGTGTCACTTGGTTCAAACATTTTGAGGAGGTGACATATATGTCGGCAAAGAGGTTGATCAAGCGTAAGATCAGAGCGGTTTTTAATCTTTAGCTTGACAGATACTAATAGATACTCTAAGATATTCATTGATACTTTAAGGGGCAAGTTATTCTATGGTGCGAGGGAAAGTGTTCCAATGCGAAATTACGGTTTCACCGGAAGTCGAAGAAAAGTTATTCAGAAAACATAATGTCGAAATTTGGGAAATTGAAGAAGCCGTTTATGACGATCCGAACGCCTATTCAGTTGCATATAAGGATTGTCATTTTATTTATGGCCAAACTTTTTCAGGTAGATACCTGCTGGTGTTAGTTAGAATATTATCACCAGGTGAAATTTTCGAGATGGAATTTGGGAGAAGTACGAATGTTATCAAAATAATCACATCTAGAGATATGGATAAAAAACAAAGAAAATTATATAACCAAAAGAAGGGTCTAAAAAAATGAAAAGGTTGAAAAAGATCGCCGACTTACCACCTATGAATGATGAAGCGCTTGGAGCGTTTTGGGATGAAAATGAGCCGGAAGATTTTGAAGGCTGGCGAGAAGGAGACTTGCAATTCAGACGTCTTCCCAAAAAGCTGATTCAACTTCGCCTCGATCCCAAAGATGCTCGATTAGTGGACCGCGCATCCAAACGATCCGGCATCGATAGAGCACAGCTTGTACGTTCTTGGGTTAAAGAGAAAATAAAGCAATTAGAAGATCATGATGCAATTTGAGTTCATTTGGATAAAAAATCAATTTTTTTAGATGAATCAAAAAATATCCAAGATGAATATGCCCTCATGCGCGATTCCGATTGCGCGACCTGATACGAAGGCAGCTAGGCCTTTCAAAAACATAATTCTCAGATGTGAGGACGGTTTCACACTTTTTGAAATTCTTATTGCCGTCCTTTTGCTGGCCATCGCCATCGCCCCCATTGTGGCTGCCTTTAAGCCGGCCTTGTTTGCCACCAGCAGCGAAGAAGAGCTGTCGGTTTTCACCCACCGCGCCCGGGGGACCCTGAATCGCGCCGCGGCACTCAGTTTTGCAACTCTGGATGCCAACCAGGGAAATCCGGCAAACCTGACCAATCTGTTCGGATCGGCCTCTGAAGCGGCCAAAGAAACCTTCACATTCAAAGGCGATAGCTATACCCCCACGGTGGCCATAACCGATCAAAGCAGTGGGGCCGGGGGGTTGCTGGAAATAACGGTGACGGCTGCCAATGTGAGTGTGCAAACGCTTAAAACGGAGTATTGATGGACTCACCGCAGTTTTCTGCGTTGGTGTCATTCCCGCGAAAGCGGGAATCCATTAGAAATGAAAGCATATTATATTTATATTTTAGCCAGCAAGCGTAATGGAACGCTATATGTTGGTGTTACTTCAGATCTTATTAAAAGGATTTACGCGCATAAAAAGAAATTGATTGGGGGATTTTCTAAAAAATACAACGTTGACCGGCTGGTCTATTTTGAATCAACCCCTGATATAAAGGGTGCTATTATAAGAGAAAAACGGATCAAAAAGTGGAAAAGAAAGTGGAAGATAGACCTTATCGAGAAAACCAATCCAACCTGGAAAGATCTTTATCATGAAATTGTTTAATGGATTCCCGCTGCAGTTTAGCCCGCACTTGATGCGGGGCGGGAATGACGTGTGTGAAATCATGCTTTATATGTTTAATTGCCTGTTTAATAAAACAAACTCCTCCGTGTCTCGAGTCCCGCCGAAGGAGGGGCGGGCGGTGAAAACAGCCGGCTTCACCCTGCTGGAGATACTGATCAGTGTTGCCATCATGGGCATCATCATGGTCGGGCTGCAGCAGACCCTGCGCACGGCCATATTGGCCTATGACGAAAATAAAGCCAAACAGGAGTTGTTGAGCCGCGGCCGTTATGCCATGGAACGCATGGCCATGTTTATTCGCGAATGCGACGATGCTCCGGAACCCAGTGAGCAAAGCGACCAGGAAATTGTCAAAGTAACCGAACGGGTGCTCGACATGTATGACAATTCAACCAACGCTTACGATATAGACGGTGATGGAAAACTGGATGCCGACAACGATGGCGATGGAATTCTGAATGAAGATGCGGCCACACCCGACCCGCCGGAGTACGTCACCTTCGATCTCGATAAAACCGACAGCAGCAACTGGAAACTGCAGGAAGAGCTACCGGATTACAGCACCGGGGCAACGCTCGACGATTATTTCACTGCCAGGGTGATCTGCGAGAACGTTACGGGCTTCAAGTGCAATCGGGTGGACACGGATTTAATCGAGATCGAATTGACCTTAAATCACGGCACCACCGAAGTGAGTCTGAAAACACGGGTAAGATCGAATTTTATAACCGGGAGTTAACGAAATCCCGATGCAATCGGGACGCCGCCGCTTAACGCAAACCGTTTTTCGGTAGCCAGGTTTATTTAGTAGCATCAGGCCGGCTGGGCTCTGGAGGCGGTCCGCCGGGCATCAGTTTTTGGATCAGATCCTGGAGCTTTTTAATAGCGTCGTTTCGGTTTTCGATGCTCTGGATAGTCTGTTCCACGGGGGTGGTTGGAGACGTTTCACCTTCGGCCATTTGCACGCTGGGCTGTTGGGCCGGGGCAGCTGGCGCGGGAGAAGGTTGCAGAACAGTGGCCGGCCGGGTGACCGGCCAGGAGGAGCTCTCATTTTTGGGCTTCATGTCGGCCGGGGCAAAGCTGGGGTGATTGGTCATATTCACAACGCCGCCCTGATCGGTCCAAATGTAAAATTTTTCGGCCATTGCCGGCGACGTGATGAGGCCAAAAATAATGATGAGGGGAAGTATTTTCGTAAAATTCACGGCATCCTACTTGTTCAGAAGGGGTGTTTGACTGGGCAATATATATTCTAAGCGTACCGTTATGTCAAATCGTTAAAGTCAGTGGGTAAAAATGAGCCGTTAAGGCGCGAAATCCGTGTCAAAAGTTTGGCAAAATAAAAATGAAAGATAAAGGCTTCATCCTTATCAGCATGCTTTTTATGATGGTTTTGCTGGCCGTGACGGCGATAACCTTGAACCGGCGTGCGGCATTGCAGTCACGCATGGCCGTTAACCAGATTTCCAGCATCCAGACTGCGCTGGGGCAGTCCGCGGCAGCCGAGAAGGTCATATGGGAATTGACCAAAGATCCCATGTGGCGCACGGCTGCGGGCGGCGAGAACTATACCTACAACGGCACCATCTACAATCGCAAAGTGCTGAGTTCCTCTGTTTCGGGATACACCGATGCGGTTATCGCCACGGTGACGGCCCCGGGGGCAGCCAGCGGCGCCTCCACTGCATTCCGCTATTACATTAATGATTTTCTTGCCCTGGTAAACCCCTATCATGTTTTTTGCGATGCCTGGGACAACATCTATCTGGCCGACTACAGCAACCACTCGGTGATCAAGGTGGACAGCCAGACCGGTGCCATGACCCGGGTGGCCAGCACCGGAAACAGCGGTTACTCTGCATCAGAGGATGGCGGCCACCAGCGCCAAACTTAAAAAACCGCACGGTGTTTTCGTGGACAGCACGAATAATATTTATATTGCCGATACGAATAACCACTGCATCCGCAAGGTCGACACTTCCGGCAATATCAGTACCGTGGCGGGGATTGGAGAAACTCTCGGATACTCGGGTGACGGCGGTTTGGCCACCAGTGCCACGCTGAATAAGCCGCGTGAGGTTTTTGTCGATTCGGCCGGCAACATATTCATCGCCGACCACGAAAATCATGCCATCCGGGTGGTGAGCGCGCAAGATGACAAAATTTATACCCTGGCCGGAACCGGAACGACTGGATATGACGGAGGTGACCTGCCGGCCGTAGATAGCCGGCTTGCTAAACCCGGCGGCATTACGATGGCATCGATCCGGGGTGGGATGAAAATCTATCTGAGTGACCGGGATAATGACCGCATCCGCGTGCTGGGATTTCGGATCGCGAAAAAGCTATATTAATTAAATTTGGGATTTTGGATTTAAAAACGGTCGCACTTTTCCCAACAACTTCCATCCCTCTGTGTATCACTTACCCTTTTTGGGACAAATCTAACGTATTACTTTATATTTGTCAGCCATATTTTCTGATACCTTAAGACCCTGAACCCCATTATTGCGTACACAGAAACAAATAAGTTGACAATTCTGCATTTATATTGCAGAATTACCGCATGTGGATTTATAGAAAATATGAAAAAACGCTTGAGGATCTATTCAAGCAATTTCCAGCCGTTGTTCTGACCGGCCCGCGGCAGGTGGGCAAAACATCTCTGGTGCGCAGGGTATTTCCTGATTTTAACTATGTCTCACTGGATGTTCCGGCCGTGGCGGCCCAGGCGGAGCAGAGTCCGGAGGGGTTTCTGCGCGGACAGAAGGAACCGCTGATCATCGATGAAGTCCAATATGCCCCGGCGCTTTTCAGAAATCTGAAGGTCGTCATCGACCGAAACAAGCGGCCGGGTCGTTTTATTCTCACGGGTTCTCAGGATTTTCCACTGATGCCGGGGATCTCCGAGAGCCTGGCCGGCAGGTGTGGTGTTCTTCGCATGCTGAATGTCTCGGCCCGTGAACTGGTCGATACCTTGGGGCGCTTCGATGAAAACGATTATATTTTCAAAGGCGGATTTCCCGAACTTCATGCCGGTCTGGAGATTGACCCGCACTTCTGGTACGCAGCCTATCTTAGTACCTATCTTGAAAGAGATGTAAGGAACATATTGAATGTTGGCAGCCTGAGAGACTTTGATCGGTTCTTGAGAGCTGCGGCCGTCAGAACGGGACAGGTCCTAAGCTATTCCGAACTTGCGCGCGATGTAGGCGTTTCGCCCAATACCGTGAAAAACTGGATCTCGGTGTTGCAGGCTTCGGGCCAGATACTCTTGCTGGAGCCGTATTATCGGAACTTGGGCAAGCGCCTGGTTAAATCCCCGAAACTCTACATGTGTGATACCGGCTTGGCCGTTTTCCTGATGGGCTTTGAAGACTGGCCGAGTGTAGCGCGTCATCCGGTGATAGGCGCGCTCTGGGAGACGCATGTTGTGATGCAGGTTGTCAAGCACTTCACATCGCTTGGCAGAAACGTTCCGCTCTGGTTCTGGCGCACAGCCCAGGGGGCTGAAGTTGATCTGCTGATAGAGCATGGCGGTCGATTTACAGGAATTGAATGCAAATTTACCGAATCTCCGCACCCCGCCAATCTAAGGGGCCTGCAGTCCCTGAAGAAGTTTTATGGCGCAAAGAGCCTTACCTCTGGTTTCATTGCTTCGCGAACGTCCCATCCGCATAGATTGACCGAGGACATATCCTCGATCCCGGGAAGCCTCATTGACCAATTCATTTGAATCCTGAACCCATAAGCGCTAACTTGTTTTGAAAGATGAACGTCGAACATGGAACATCGAACGTCCAACGTCCAACGTCGAATGAAAAATAAACATATGTTTTTGCCTTTCCTTCAACATTCGATGTTGGACGTTCATTTGTTTTCAGTAAACCTTCACCCCCCGTAAACCCAACATATTGATATTTTTTTGTTGACACACAACAAGATATTGTAATAAAGGCTAAACGATATAATGAGGTGAAGAGTAACCTGTGCTCTCTGATCAGAAGATTGTTGACCGTGAGATAATGGGTAATTAGTGCATTTTCTCCAGCCGTAAGGCGCAACCGATGGCGCTATGGAGAGTTGTCGGAATAGGGGAAGTCGATGTTTAAGCTGAAAGATAAACTCCCCATCGGGATTGATATCGGAAATCATCACATCTATGCCGCCCAATTCAAACGGACTAAATCGGGCCTGACGGCCAGAGCCCTTTGGCATCGGGAGACTGAAGAAGATATAACCAACCTGTTCGAAGAAGAAGATAAACTGGTTCCTCATTTTAAGGCAATTTCAACAAACAGACAATTTCAGGGAAAAAGTGTCGTCATCAAACTTCCTTCCAAAAACGTCTTCTCTTTTCCGGCGCGATTTAAGCTTGCGGTGGATGAAACCGTGGAGGAGGGGATTCTGCGCGAGTCTGCCGAGCACCTGACCTTTCCGATAGAAGATGCGATTCTGGATTATCCATCCCTGACTCCTGAAGAGGATGGCAAGAGCTACAGGGCAACCATTGTGGCGGTGTCACGGCAAGATATCAACCGCTATGTGCAGATTATGAAAAAAGCCGGTTTACTGGTGGAGGCGGTCGACTTTGGAGTTTCTTCTCTAATCCGGCTGCATAAGCATCTTTTTGAAACCATCAAAAACATCGCTATTTTGTGCAACGTGGGTCACACACAGACCCTGCTGACCATGGTCACCGAAGAGAGCATCCTCGGCCAGCGCAGCGTTGCTTGGGGTGTGAGGGACCTGACGGATAAAATCCTGTCGAATATCGAGCTTCAAAACGACCGAAACAAAGCCCGGGCACTCATAAAAATGCACGGGCTTGTGCATGAAGATCGTACCGGTGTCAAGGGTGAGGGTGAGGAGGCCGCGGATCACGATACGATCGGTATGCGTCGTGTGATTTATCAGATTCTAACGCCGCTGATCGATGAGTTCGTGTTCGAATTCCATCGTATGGTCAGCTATGCCCGTTCCGAGGAAGAGAATCCGTTTTTTGAAAGTATCTATATGTATGGCCAGGCGGCCTTAATCAAACATCTCGATGCGTATATCGAGTCACGCGTTGGAATTCAGACTCTCCAGGTTGATCCCTTGCGCCATGAAGTATTTGCCTCAGAAGAGGGGAATGTTCCGGAATCACCTGATAACGCACCCTATGCAATGGCACTGGGGCTGGCAATGCGAAACGTACCATGGCTTTAAGAGAAATTAATCTCGTCGATCCGGAGCTTTTGTATAAACGCTATTTGATGCGGCATTTTGCACTGTGGAGCGGATTCCTGATCCTGGTGCTGGGGTCGATTTTTGGGTTTTATTATTATCAAACCCATGTCGCCATGTCCATGGCAGGCACGATCACCAATCTGGAAGAACTGCAAAAACATCTGGGAGCCCGGATCTTTGAAATCAAACAGGTTCAGGATGAGCTCAATAAACTGGATAAACAGCAAGCCGCCATAGGGGTAATCACCAAAAATCAGCCCTATTCAGAGATTCTTTTGCATCTGGCTAAAATCATTAATCCACGTACCTGGCTTACCCAACTGGTCATGAAAACCGACCATAAAAGCGATGCGCTGAGCGTCGATCTGGTCCTGATGGGGTTTTCGTTTACCAATGAGGAGCTGGGCAGCTTTATTACCCAGCTGAATCGCGCCCCGATGTTTAAAGCGGTCCGGCTCAAGTATGCCCGCGAAGGTGAAGTCACGCACAAAGTAGAAGAAAAAGATGAATCGTTCAAAGTGGTTCAGTTCCAGATCGATTGTAATGTCGGCAGAGCGAGTTGAATTTTGCTTAGCATCAAAAACATAGACCGAATCTGCATTGCCATTATCCTATTGGTCGCCCTGGGAAGCGCTTACCTGGCGAGCAACCGGGTTGTGAAGCAAAAGCGGCTTCTGCGTCAGGAAAACCAACTGCTTTCAAAAAGAATAAAAGATATGAATCTGGCGGAAGCAAATTTGAAACAGATTCGAACGATTTTGATCAATGCCCGGCGCGAGCTAAAAGCGCTCAATGAACGGATTCCGGAGACGGCCGAAATCGGAGCCCTTATCCATCAACTCGATGCCAAATTCCGGGAAAGAAAAATAACTCTATCCGGCTTCAGCCCGCTGTCACCCAAGAAGGAGAAATTATACACCAAGGTGCCGCTGCGACTGACATTTAAGGGGACGTTTAACAATATCTATCATCTTTTGGATGATCTTGAGACCATGAACCGCCTTCTGGTGGTGGAACAGATTACCGTCAAAGGAAGCGAAGGCGGTGATGAAAGCACGGTTGACTTAACCGCCAGTGTGTTTGAGCGCGGGGTCTGAAAACTAATGCCGCAGTCCAAAGCCGAACAGATAAAGCTTTATATCATTATCGGGCTGGTGGTTGTGGCGGCGGCCGTGGCCTACTTCCGTTTTCTCCATAAAAAAAAGCCGTCCGTTGCGCCGCCGGCGCCCGGCGCCCCGACGGCCGGGCTGACAGTGCCTGAGATTAAGATCAAAAAAATCAAAAAAACGACCCCGGCCAGATCGCAGGTGCATGAACCCGGGGACATTGACCTGCGTAATATCTTTTCACCGGTGCGTTGGCCGGAGAAAGTGGAAGAACAGCCGGATGTTGTGGAGCCGGACGATACGGATGTGGATGACATGGAATTGGAGATGGCTGAGGCATGGGTGGACGAAGAACAGCAACTGCAGCCCAAGCCGTTTCCCCAAGTGAAACTGCTGGGCACGCTCATTGGAGGGGGAAAATCTATCGCCATTATTGATGGCCGATTTATGCGCGCGGGCGATGCGATCGATGGATACGAGATCGTCAAGATCGCCCCAGATGAAGTCCGGCTAAAAGATGGCGAAGAAGAGGTAATTTTGAAGGTTCTTACAAGCGGAGTCGATCAATGATAAAGGCTGGGAGATGGTTAGTCAAATCCTTTTGGGCGGTCATTCTTATCATGATCTTTAATATACCTTATGCGGCGGCAGTTTCCGATGATAATCGGTCGCCGGCGGTGATCTTGAAGAAGATGTCCGGTTTTCGCGGCAAAAATTACACATCGGTTATCTTCCATTTTGAAGATGGGGTTCGTTACGATGAGCCGATCGTTCAAAAGGAGGAAATCCGCTTCCGACTAAAGAATACGCTCACCAACCTCTCACTGGCCCAGAAATATAAAACCTATGATTCGTGGGTAATGATGGAGAAATCGGGCCGGGATCTCATTGTCCGCTTTGGTGCTCCCGAAGATTTTTCCAGGGTCAGCCATTTCCGTGCCCAAAACCCGCATCGACTCATCGTCAAACTGTACAAAGGACGCGTTCCTGCGCCCGATCCGCAACCCAAAATAGTTGTTCAGACAAAGCCGTATACGGCCTCACTCGTATCAAACGGTGCTGCAAAACTGTCCGTGACTCCCGCAAAGGTGGCAAAAAAGGCGCTTAAAAAGCCGGTTGCCTCCCTTGAACAGAAAGTAATTGCCGCAAAAAAAGCAAAACCGATCTTAGAACCGACCGTGCCCAAGCCGGTAAAAAAAGTTACGCCAAAGGTGCAGAGCTCGTCCGACGAGCTGTTTATGACGCTCAACTTTTTTCAAGCCGACATCCAGAAGGTCCTTTCGGCCATCGCCATGCAAAACGAGATCAATATCATCAGTACCAAAGACGTTACGGGGAAAATCTCCGTGCATCTATATCGGGTGCCGCTGCAAGAGGCGCTGAAGGCGGTTACCCTGGCCGGGGGATTCAGCTATCTTAAAAAGGGTGCACTCTATTATGTGTACAAACCCAAGGAGGAAAAGGATCCCCAGTCCGAAAAGCTGATCGTGCGCGTGTTCAAGCTCAAATATGCCGATTCCTGGATTAAGGAGGATTTTGACAAGGTCAAAGAAATTTTAGGGAGCATACCCGGGATGCGGACGATCAATATGCATGAATCGTCCAAAACAATTATTGTGGAGGACACCCCCGGAAACATTAAGAAGATCGAAGCGATAATCAGTTTCTGGGATACCATGCCGCGGCAGGTGATGATCGAGGCTCAAATTCTGGAAATTACCCTGACCGACGACATGACCTTTGGAGTCAATTGGGAAAAGTATCTGGGTGGGGGTTCAGGGATCCGAATCGGTACCGGCGGGTTGAGCACAGCCACGCTCCCCACTACCGCAGCCATCACACCGATTACCGGCACCGGGGTTTTTGCCAACATGATTACCGGTATCGGAACGTCGGCTCAGTTTGCCCTGGCGCTGGACGCGCTACGGGCCCAGACCGATATCAATACCTTGTCGATGCCCAAAATCCTCGCTATTCACGGCAAAGAGGCCACCGTTATGGTGGGTGGAAGCCAGGGATATGCGGTGACTACGACGACCGAGGGAGTCACCAAATCAGGGTTCGAATTCTTACCTACGGGTACCCGACTTATAATTACACCCTATATCGATGATCAGGACAATGTATTGCTGGACGTGGAGCCCAGCATCGATTCCGCCACCCTTGCTGCTGACGGAACTCCGCAAGCTTCGACAACATCGGTTAACACCAGACTCCTCGTCAGAGACGGCCAGACGGTTTTTATCGGCGGTCTGATCCGCAAGCAGAAGAACAAAACGAAAACAGGCATTCCCTGTCTGGGCGGTCTCCCCGGTTTTGGGGCGGCATTCAGGCGCGATGTGACCGGGACCTCTAAAACCGAACTGGTCATACTCATATCACCCCAGATACTGGAGTCGGCCCAAAAGGCGCTCGATCAGGAAGCGGCTAAAGACAAAGTTCGGGAGGCGGAGGAGAAGATAGACAGAGAAAGGGAAAAAAATAAAGAGCCCCTTTACAAGCGGACTATAAAACGATTGAACGAAATCAGAAAAAAACCCTGAGCACGCTTTTTAAGCCGATTTTAAAACAACCTTGAGAAAAAGGTCTCCCCTTTGGTCATTTGACATCTGCTTCCCCATTCCCCGCAGTCTTAGCTTGGTTCCGTCCCGAATGCCGGGCGGAACAGCCACCCGTACCAGCCGCTTGTGAAATCCCCACGGAATGTTGACGAGCTTGTGCGTACCGGTCAGTGCTTCGTAGGGTGAAATCTGAATCGTTCCGTAAAGATGCGCATCGGCACCTGCGCCGGCCGGCCGGATCACCTGCAGACGGTGGGTCTTTTTCTTTTCGGTCACACGGCGAACTTTTTGGCTGATTCCGGTAGCCGGGATCAGACCGATCATCTTGATGAACAGAATGCCGAAAACAAAGCCTCCGATGTGAGCCCACCAGGCAATCCCGCCTGCGGTGCCGCTGCTTCCGGCGGCGTGCCAAAATTGCATTACAAACCACAGACCCAGAAAAAAGAAGGCCGGGATTTCGACAAACCAGGGAATAATAAAAATGGGAAAGAGGGTCAGTATCTTGGCCTTGGGATGAAGGATGAAATAGGCCCCCATCACACCGGCAATGGCGCCACTGGCCCCGATGGTGGGCACATTTGAGTAATAATTGGTAAACAGGTGCGAAAGACCGGATGCCAGTCCGCAAAGGAGATAAAAAGCCATGTAGCGCACCGGGCCCAGATGATCCTCGACATTGTCACCGAAAATATAGAGCGACCACATGTTTCCCAGAAGGTGCAAAAATCCCCCATGCAGAAACATAAAGGTGAGCAGCGCCAACAACTGCTGGCTTGCGGAAAAGTAGGCCGCAATCTGAGGGGCTGAATAACGGGCCGGGACCAGGCCGTAAAAATAGATGAAGCGCTCAAAACCGGCGCCCTGTGAAATTTGAATTAGAAAGACAACGATATTGATGCCGATCAGGGTGCTGTTGACAACCGGATAATTTCGGGAAGGAACGGTGTCGCGGATGGGAATCATAAGCCAATGGTCATGCTCATATCCATCGACCGTGCCGAATGGATCAGAGCGCCGACCGAGATGATATCGACCCCGGTATCGGCAAGCGGGATCATGTTGTCCCGGTTTACCCCGCCCGATACTTCGACCAGGGCCTTTCCGTCAATCAGCGCCACAGCTTCCTTTATCCGGGAGAGTGACATGTTGTCGAGCATGATAACGTCTGCCGCGGCAGCCAGCGCCTCCTTAACTCCAGCCAGGTCCGAGACCTCGATCTCGATTTTGAGAAGATGCGAACTTTTTCGGCGAACATGACGGATGGCTTTGGAGATACTTCCAAAGGCGGCAATATGGTTATCCTTGATCAAGATACCATCATAAAGTCCCATCCGGTGATTGGCGGCACCGCCCATGCGAACCGCATATTTTTCCAAACTGCGCAGACCGGGGATGGTTTTGCGTGTATCCACCAGACGCACGGGCCTGTTTTGGAGCAGATCGACATACGATTTCACGCAGGTGGCGATTCCGGAAAGATGCTGCAAAAAATTTAGGGCCGTGCGCTCGCCTTTGAGGAGTGCCCTCATTTTTCCGGAAACTTCCAATACCTGATCGCCGCTGTGCAGGCGGTGGCCGTCTTGCCGCCTGAGGATGAAACGGGCGTGCGGGTCCAGGGATTCAAAAACCTGTTGCGCCACATGCAGGCCCGCTAAAATCGCCGGTTCTTTGGCGGTGATAACACCCACACCTTCCAGATCCGGGCCAATCAGATTGTCGGTGGTTACATCCCCCGAGCCGATATCCTCTTCCAGGGCAAGCGCTATGAGTTGGCTAACCGAATGCATGGATAATTTACAGTAACCGGTTGCGTATAGCTTATATTTTACCTCACCGCAAAGGCGCAAAGTTCGCAAAGGTTATTTCGAGGCCATGCCCCTTTTCGTACCGATAAGCGGCATATTACATCGCCTGCGGCGAGATATTGACTATTTAGTACCCATTTACGAATAAACAATAGCACAATAGAGTGTCCCATTCAGAAATGTGGATTTTTTGTGTTGGACAAGGCCGCACAAGGGTTTGCGGTGAGGCGTACTCAATGTACGTCGCAGCCGGAAACCCGCGGAGAACGCCGTACAACGCAAAAAAGACCATTTATGGATGGACACTGATAAACTCCTTGATGCGATCGATATTCGACTTTAGTTTCGTTTCTCTTTCGAGCAGGTTTTTCTGTTTGATCTTTACCTGTGATACGATCTGCTCCGGTGCTTTGGTCATAAAATTCTTATTTTCCAATTTGCCGGTAACCGCCTTTAGGTCATTGTTGATTTTGCGCATCTCTTTTTCAAGGCGCTTGGCTTCGGCATTGAAGTCCACCACACCTTCAAGGGGCACATAGATCGAAGCCTGTTCTAAAATGGTGGTCGCCGACTTGACCGGTTTCGGACCGGTCTGTGAAACCGTAAAGGAATCGAGCCGGGCCAGATTCTTTATGATGGCCTGGTATTCTTGCAAGAGCTCCACTGCGGCAGGATCATCCGTATGCACGATGGCCTTTAGGGCGTATGAGGGCGCTATGTTCATTTCGCCCCTGATGTTTCGAACACCGGTAATGGCATTAATAATGAGCTCCATATCGGCCTCGACAACAGAATCAACGGCGATATCCGTCTCGGTGGGGCGATCGAGTGGGAACTTTGCCGTCATGATCGATCCATCGGTTCCCGGCAGCTTGTGCCATATTTCTTCGGTTACAAAAGGCATAATCGGATGAAGCAGAATAAGCGTATCGTGCAGCACGTGCCACAAAACACCCATGGCGACGCTCTGTCGCCGGGGTCCTTCTTTGCCATACAATCCGGGCTTGATTATTTCTAAATACCAGTCACAGAATTCATGCCAGATAAATTGATACAGCGTTGCGGCGGCATCGTTAAACTGGTAATCGTCGATCGCTTCGGAAACGGTGACGGCGGTGCGTTTGAGACGTGAAAGGATCCATTTGTCGGCCAGGGAAAGTTCTTCGAGATTCAGCTCATGGTAGGTCTTCACATGCATCAGCGTCAGGCGAGCGGCATTCCATAATTTATTGACAAAATGCCGGTAGCCTTCCACCCGTTTTTCCGACATCTTGATATCGCGGCCTTGAGCGGCAAAGGCTGCCAGGGTAAAACGGAACGCGTCGGTTCCGTAATGGTCGATAATGCTGACCGGATCGATAATATTGCCTTTGGATTTGCTCATTTTCTGACCGGTCTCATCGCGCACCAGGGCATGTATGTAAACATCCCTAAAGGGCACTTCACCCAAGAAGTGGTTGCCCATCATCATCATGCGTGCCACCCAGAAAAATAAAATATCAAAACCGGTAACCAAAACCGCCGTCGGATAAAAGCGTTTGAGAAGCGGTGTCTCTTCCGGCCAACCGAGGGTCGAAAAGGGCCAAAGGGCCGAACTGAACCACGTATCGAGCACATCGGTCTCCCGGACTAGCCGGTTGTCTCCGCAAGCCGTACATTTTTGGGGTGCCTCCATGGCGACCACAAGCTCCCCGCACACTTCGCAGGTCCAGGCCGGGATCTGATGGCCCCACCAGATTTGCCGTGAAATACACCAGTCTTTGATGTTGTACATCCAGTCAAAGAAGGTCTTGTTCCACATTTCAGGAACAATACGGGTCTTTCCAGACTTAACCGATGCGATTGCTTTTTCAGCCAGCGGTTTGGCTTTGAGAAACCACTGTTTTGATAAGTTGGGCTCGATGACGGTTTTGCAGCGGTAACAATGCCCCACGCTGTGGCGATACGGTTCGATTTTTTCCAGAAGCCCTTGGGCTTTTAGCGCATCGACAACCGCCTGGCGGCATTCGAAGCGGTCGCGGCCTTTGAAGTCTCCGGCTTCTTCGGTCATCATGCCGTCGTCTCCGATGACCTTGATCCGGGGCAGGCTGTGGCGATCACCGATTTCAAAGTCGTTGGGGTCGTGAGCCGGTGTCACCTTCAAGGCACCTGTTCCGAATCCTGTGTCGACATAGTGGTCCCTGATGATCGGAATCGTTCTTTTCATAAGCGGCAGTATAACCGATTCGGCCTGGAGGTTTCGGTATCTTTCATCATCAGGATTAATGGCAACGGCTGTGTCTCCCAGCATGGTCTCAGGCCGCGTGGTGGCCACCACCAGACCCTCGGAGGACGATTTTGAAAAGGGATAGCGGATATGATACATGTGGCCGTCGATGTCCTCATGGTCCACTTCAAGATCGGCCAGCGCCGTATGGCAGCGGTGGCACCAATTGATAATACGATCCCCCCGATAGATGAGACCTTCATGAAATAAATCCACAAAAACCTTGCGAACGGCAAGGGAGAGGCCTTCATCCATGGTAAAACGCTCCCGTTTCCAGTCACACATGGCGCCCAGCCGTTTGAGTTGATTGATGATGGCTCCCCCATATTTGCGGCGCCATTCCCAAACCATCTCGATAAACTTTTCGCGTCCAAGTTGATGGCGGTCCATTCCTTCACGGGCAAGCTTTTTTTCGACCACATTCTGGGTGGCGATGCCGGCGTGATCGGTACCCGGCAT
Source organism: uncultured Desulfobacteraceae bacterium (assembly GCA_964530095.1). Taxonomy (GTDB): domain Bacteria; phylum Desulfobacterota; class Desulfobacteria; order Desulfobacterales; family CAZHA01; genus CAZHAH01. The sequence continues at coordinate 15,628 of CAZHAH010000118.1, forward strand.
CCAGAGCACATTATCCCCGCGCAATTTCCGATAACGGCAGAGAATATCCTGCATCGTCACATTCAGGGCGTGGCCCATATGAAGAACACCCGTTACATTGGGCGGAGGGATGACAATGGAATAGGATGTCTGTCTGCCGTTGTCATCAGCGGCAAAAAGCTCTTCATTCTCCCAGAATTCGTACCAGCGACTTTCCACGTCACGGGGTTCATAGCCTTTTTCAAGTAAATTTGAATCCATATGGTGTTTCTCCTCGGTTCCGCTCATACCGGGCTTTGCTTTACCGGTTCAACAAAATTAAAAAAAGGGGACTACAAAAAATCCCCGATTTTAGATGAAGTATATGCCACCGGCTGAACTCAGTCGCGGATTTATAAATCCTCCCGCAGAGCGTTTTTCAAGTTTTCGATCTCTTTTCTCACGGCTTTTTCGATCACATCGACCAAAATCAGCTCAATTTTTTCGGTAACAATTTTTTCAACGGTGCGTTGCACGACCGCTTCGATTCGATCCGGTGAAAGCGAAGCGGTATCACCCACCAGACGTCGGCGTTCGATGGCCGTTTGGGGCAGGACCGGAGACGGCCGACTTTCCTCCGGGAGGACAGGTATCTCAGGCAGATCCAGGTCCGATTTTAGTTCCATGCCGAGTGAATCGATCAGTTCATCTTCTAAATCAAGATCCAATTCATCTGTTAACGCGATTTCAAGCTCTTGGGTTGCCTTAAGCGAGTCGGCCTCAAGGTCAATGGATTCATCGAAGTCCTCGTCAAAGTCCTCGTCTATGTCCTCATCTAGATCCTCATCAAGATCGTCGTTGAGTTCCGGAAACGCTTCAGAATCGAAAGAGAGGGTGTCATCATTTTGTTTTGGGTCGTCCATTTCGTCACCTTTAGAGGATGGTTGCCCGATTTCTTCGTCCAGGTCGGAGACCTCTATCTCATCAAAAAGGGGGGAATCAAAAACTTCTCCGAATTTTTTAATAGGCGGTTTTGCGCTGGCGCCCTTTATGTGAATGGGGCTTTCATCAAAAAGGGGGGATTCTAAATCCGCTTCGAGCATAATCGGTTTTCGGATGGTTGGTTCCGAATGTTCATTCACTGAAGAATCCTCCATGGGTGGTGCCTCGAACGTTTCCGCCTGCGCAGGGGTATCCTCGTCTTCAACTGGTGCTTCCTCAACCGCATCGCCAAGCTCAAGCGGCTGTTCTTCTTCCACGGGCGGTGCTTCAGCCGTATCCGCCGGCTCAATCGGTTGTTCGATTTCAGTGGATTCATCCCTGTCAAGCTGCGATAGATCGATGATTTCCTCATCCTCGGCAACACCGTCTTGAGTGACATCCGTCAGATCGAGGATCGGTTCATCCACGGGCTGTTCGGCTTGAGTCACATCGGTCAGATCGAGGATTTCATCATCTTCGATTTGCGAGTCTTGGGAGACATCCGTGAGATCCAATATCGATTCATCCTTTTTTGGTGTTTCCGGATTCTCCATGGCTTGATCTGTTTTGTGATTGTTTTCCATTGTATATCCCGCGATATCAGATGGAGTGTATGAAAGTGAACCAACCCCCTATAATGCTTGAAAATTAGCACATGGCCTTGAGGGTGTCAAGACGTTTGGTTGGGAGCAGGCCTGATAAAATGATTTGCAGAAAGGGCATAAAAATAATATTCGTAAACGTTCAGAGGCTCTAAACCCAGAACCTCTGAATCGCGAACGGTTACAATTGAGGTGGAAAAGCGGTGCGCTATTTCTTCATCGATCAGCCGGCGGCGCCGGGAGAAAACGTATTGATTCAGGGCTCCGACGCAAGGCATATCCGGACAGTATTGCGTTATAAACCGGGAGATCGAATCGGTCTGCTTGATGGGAGCGGAGTTGAGTACGAAGCCAAGGTCGATAGGCTCTCGCATAGCGGAGTAGATCTGACCATCATAAAGACCTTTCCATCAGAGGCGGAATCACCTGTCCAAATTTCAGTGGCGCAAGCCCTGCTAAAAGAAAGAAAAATGGATGCCATCGTACGGCATTTAACCGAGTTGGGCATAAGCCGATGGATCCCTTTTTTGGCGACACGATCCATTCCCCGACCGAACCCAAAAAATATGACCACCCGCATCCGGAGATGGGAGACCATTTCCAAAGAAGCATCCAAACAGTGTCGACGCAGCCGTTTGATGCAAATCGATTCCCTCAAAACTTTTGGAGATGTTCTCGCGGCAGGTAAAGGGCACGACCTAAAAATACTTTTTTGGGAAGCTGAAACCGGTCAAAAGACCTCGGAGCTTCCCCTGCAAACGCCTAAGATAAAAAATATCTTTTTAATCCTCGGGCCGGAAGGCGGTTTTACGGAAGTAGAAATCAACCAGGCCCGTGACGCCGATTTTGTCACGACAGTACTGGGGCCGCGGATTTTAAGATCCGAAACGGCAACCATCGCCGCCTGCACCCTGATTCAATACCGATATGGAGATATGGGGTAGAACAGCGGAAAAAGTTATTGACAAGAATAAAGGTTTTCAATAGAAATTTTTTAACCGCAATAGCGAGCACATTCCCGCAGCTTGCTGCGGGGCGTTTCAACCCATCAGCCGAGGTAGCTCAGTCGGTAGAGCAGGGGACTGAAAATCCCCGTGTCGGCAGT
>CAZHAH010000119.1:0-18254 GCA_964530095.1 uncultured Desulfobacteraceae bacterium
TGTGTAAACAAAATGAAGAAACTATGAATAAGGAGCCAGTTTCAAAACGTTTCAGTTTGGTTAAGGTCAAGGAAAGCGAAAATGTTGCGCTGACGCTTCACTTCGTGCAACCACATGAATACATTGAGTATTTTGAGGATTGAAATTTGAGTTTGACGCAGAGATTGGCCGAAATGGGGTGTTTTGAAATTGGCTCATAAGGAGATAATTACCATGAGTGAAACAGTACTGATCGGGCAGGGAAGGGAAATGACAAAAATTGATTGCGCGGGAGTTGGATCTCACAATTGACCGGATACGGGCCATTTTGGATGAGCTCGAGAAGCATTTAATTAGTTAACCGTTATTAGTTATTGGCTTTAATTGCCTTTTACTCCTTTCTGGCTTTACCCGTGACGGATTGAATGTCGATTCGATACACTTTCGTTTTTTCAAATAAATTTTCGATATATTCTAGGCCTTCTTTCATGAAGTTTTGAGAATACTTTGCCAGTATACCTTCAAGCGCGATCCGTTTCTCCGCATCATCGACCGCCGCAGCTGTGCCGAAAACAATGGCGCTCTCATATTTTGTGCCAAATTTTCCGGACATAACCTGTGTCTCGCCTACAACGCAAAAGGAAACATTGCTGTTGTTACTGATGTTGTCCAATTTGCGACCTTCGGTGGCGCAGTGGAAATAGATCGATTTTCCGTTAACACAGAAATTAAGGGGAACTCCGTAGGGTTCACCATCCTCCGAAACCGTTGACAGGATACCGTATTCTGCATTCTCAAGGATGCTTAGAGCCTCTTGTTCTGATATTGCTCTGTCTTTACGCCTGATGTTTGTGTGCATTGTTATCTGCCTCCCCGAACCTTAATCTTGTCGTAATTGTCCATGAACGCTGAATAACGCCTCTAATCCCGCAATTTTTGTCCCCCCTTCTTTGAGATACACATATCCGGTTAGTCTGCCATAATTATCAAGATCGGAAGCGATAATATAGGTTCCCTCATAGCTGCGCCCGGCCTCGATAAACCGGATGCGCAAAACATTGATGTTATCGGCCGTTGCTGTTTCAATTTTACCCACACCCTCAGTGACTTCGCCATTTATTCTACGGATTGTTGTCAAATGATCTTTTGAGCGTTTAAGTTCCATTTTTCCGGTATAGGGTTCATCCGTGTCAGGCCACCTTCCGATGATTTCATATGATCCCTGCAAAAAATCATATAGCAATGCTTCATGCTCATTCTCAGCCCAAACGATTGGCGTGTTTGCAAGCACGATAACAACCACAAATGCCCAGACTTTCATCGTTTTGCCTCCCCGTCGCCAATAATTCGGCAAATGAGTGCCTCTATTCGTATGGTTTTGCTCTTTTAAATAAACTCACCATTTGAAGCCCAACATTCTATTATCTCGCTGAAGGCTTTTCAGCAAGTTCATACAGTATACCCTTTCCGCTTTTGGGATGGAGAAAAGCCAACTTGGGAGAATTTCCAAACATTTTACCAACCACTTTTAGACCTTTACCCTCTAGTTCTGCGCATAATGCTTCAACATCATCACACAGCAGTGAAACATGGTGTAAGCCCCCGCCTTTGGATTCAAGGAACCTGCCTGCCGTTCCGTCAGAGGCCGTGGGCTCCATCAGTTCGAAATGGCCGTCACCAATTCGCACGATGCAAGAAATCTGCTTCAACTCCGGAAATTCGATCCGCTCGACCTCCTCAGCGCCAAACGCCTCCCCCAGAAAAGCCAGCGTTTCATCAATATCCATTAGCGATCCGTCAACCTTTGCTCTTAAGGGCATGGGTCTGCTTCAAATTATGTGCTGGATTATCTATCACATCCGTTCATGAATTTAAATTTATATTTTACAATCTGAGCGTTTCAAACTCATATATTCCGGTGTCCTAAAACTTAAAATATATTTTAACCCATGAGATGCCTGCCCTCTTGATTCACATTATCTTTTAACAGCGGAACCCCAATAATTAAAGCTACCTGGTCTCCATCCAGGGATGTACATTGTCTCAATATTGCGGTTCAAACCAGCTAGGCCGTTTCAACCGGGAACCGTGAACGGTGAACCGCTCAACCCAGGTCATATTAAGAAGTATGCACCAAAAGCATCGCTGAGAAACGCAATAATACAAGAATGTGCTTAAGTTTATATTGATGAAACCGTAAAAAGTCCCTAAACCCGTCATTGCGAGCCCCGCATCAAGTGCGGGATAAACTGCGCGAAGCAATCTCGTCGTTTGCAAGTGCTTGAAATCATGAGATTGCCGCGTCGCGCAGTTTATCCCGAGAATCGGGGCTCCTCGCAATGACAAACTGGAGACTTTTTACGAGAGCATCCATATTAGTTTCCTCAAAAAAAAGCTTGACATGCACTCAAAATGAATTCATGATGCGCACAAATATCGTTCAGTGTGCGTATAGTTATCATCGCATTATTTTAAATACCCCATCCGCCGACATACGGCAGGAATGTGAAGGATGCATTTGGAGGGCTAGGGAATTGGATCCACTAGAAATATACACGAATCTCAAAGAAAAGATCATATGGCTGGATTTGAAGCCGGGGACTGCCCTTAATTTGGTGGGATTAGCCGAATCTTACGGTGTCAGCCGTAATCCGATCACCATTGCACTGACCCGGCTCGATGCCGAAGAATGGGTTGTCCGCCAAGGGTCGCATTTTGTGGTGAGCCCCCTCACCTTGGAACGTATTCGCGAAATTACCGAAATTCGATCGGTCTTGGAGGTCCAGGCATATATATGGGCGATGCACCGGATCACGTCTGAAGAAATGACGGCCTTGCGTGACCTGGCTGATGAGATCAAACGGCTGGATGATTACGCATCAAATAAAGACATCGTTAAACTCGATGCGCGGTTTCACTCGATTCTGTACAGTGCTTCCAAAAACGCCCAGCTGGCGCTTATGCTTGATCGCATGCTGCATCATTATCTCCGCTTCTGGTTGTCGTTTACGCGCAATATCGATCGGAAATCCTTTTTCAATCAGGCATTCGACATCATGAAAGCCATCGAAGCCAAGGACGAAGTTCGGCTGCGGGCTGCCAGCGTGGAGCATATCAGAGTCTCATTAGATGAAATAATGGGAATGCCATAAACCAAAAAATATAAAAGGAGCTGATTATGGAAATCGTCAACTATATCAACTGCGAAGATGTTAAAATCGACAAATTTCCTTATAAAGGGGAAAAGAAGGATGTTGTGGGAACGAGCATCCGATGGCTGAGCAAACACGGCGATGATGGAAACGGTTATCCGGAGTATGGGTTGCGTTATTTCACGATTCAACCCGGAGGCCATATTCCGATCCATAATCATTTTTATCACCAGACCATGTACATCCTTCAGGGACAATTTGAGTGCTGGCGCTTCGATCCGGACACGGAAGAAATTGCGGAGCGATCAATAGCAAAACCGGGCGATGCCGTCTATCTGCCTTCGATGGAACCGCATGGGATGAAGAATATCGGCGATGAACCGGCAACATTTCTGTGCTGCATATGTAATGTTTATGACGATCAAGAGGGAATATAGGAGATAATTGCATGAAGACTGCCAAAAGGCTTGAAGATTTCGAGGCCTATCTGGGAACGGCCATGAACATCATCCTGACCAAAATGAAGGCTGAGGGCAAAGATGTCATCAATCTGGGATTGGGGGATCCGGATGTGATTCCGCCTGAGCACATGCGTAAAGCGCTTTCGGATGCATGCTACGATCCTGACAGCCACCATTATCCCAGCTTCTACTCCCCCATGCCGCTCAAGGAGGCGATTGCCGGATGGTATTCGCGTCAATACGACGTTAAATGTGACCCGCAAAGCGAGGTGCTGCCGCTTTTGGGATCGGCTGACGGATTGTTTCATATCCACACTTGTCTATTGGACCCGGGGAATCTTGCGTTGGTCCCCGACCCCTGCTACCCGGCTTATGTCGCGGGCGTTAAAATTGCCGGCGGTGTGGTGGAACCGGTACCGCTCCTCAAGGAAAACGACTTCCTTCCGGATCTGGAAGCCATCTCTCCCAAAACTGCCCAAGCGGCCCGGATGATCTGGGTAAATTATCCCAATAATCCCACCGCCGCCCATGCTCCGGGGGATTTCTATTTTCAGCTGGTGGATTGGGCGCACAAATACGATGTGGTGGTGGTGTCGGATAATCCCTATTCAGAGATCTGTTTTGACGGTTACTGTGCACCCTCTTTCCTGCAGGTGCCCGGATCAAAAGAAGTGGGTATCGAATTCAATTCGCTTTCAAAAGCGTTCAACGCCTGTGGGTGGCGCACCGGCTTTATGGTAGGGAATGCAAAAATCATCGCCGGGATGGCCAAGATCAAATCTCATTCGGATCGGGGCATGTTTTATCCGCTGCAGGCAGCGGCGATAGCGGCGCTCAACGGCACCGCCGACTTTATGGAACAACGCAACCTGATGTATCAGGAGCGCCGGGATGTGGCGGTTGCGGGACTTCAAAAGTGCGGCATCGACGTAGACAGCCCCAAAGGCACCTTTTACATTTGGGCACCGTTGCCGGAAGGCGTTACGAATTCGAAGGAATGGTGCTTCAAAGTGTTGGATGAGATTGCGGTTTGGATGATTCCCGGGTCCATGTACGGGAAATACGGCGAGGGGTATTTTCGTATTGCCCTTACTCATCCGAAAGAGCGCCTGGCCGAGGCAATGGATAGACTTCATCAGTTTCTATCATAAAAGAGGAGTAACCGTTCACAGGTTCAGTGTTCAACCTTTTCGGCAACCGGGCTGGTTATTATGTTTGAAAAGCTAACTCTGCGGCACGGTTTTCAATAGTCATCGCATCTTTCCTCTTTCAATCTCGCGCAGACCGGCCATAATCGTCCTTAGGTTCTCTCATTCATAAAGAATAGTGATTTTATCACCCGGTTTGGCACATTTGATACATGGGTAAGTTGTATCAAATTCTTCGGCCAGATGCATGCCGTAGTATACCGTTTGGCCTTCGCCTAGCGGCAGACCCTTTTCAATCACCTCATTGAGGGACATATGAATATTTGGGTCGCCGCCATTCATGTCAACAAATACGATTCTTGGCTTGCGGGCAAAAATCTGTTCTACCTGGTGGCACCATTTGGTATCTGCAATATAGGCAAATATCGCCTCTTTATTTGCTTCAAGAACGAATCCATAGGTTTCGACCACATGCTGGAGTCGCATCCATGATAACCGGGTATTCTCCCGTACCATGTCATCATTGTGTCTTATCTCGCGAAAAACAACCTGTTTTTCCATCCAGTCATAACACGGATTGGAAGCTGTAAACGCGTATGCGGTGATCTTCTTTACATATTCCTCAATACCGCGGGGGCCGATAATCTCCAGCGACGATTGGATACCATATTTATAGTTCCTTATCCATTTATTGATGATAACAAACGGCAACCCGAAAGTGTGATCACCATGCAGATGGGAAACGAAAATGGTGTCAATTGGGTCAAGATCGCACTTTAGCTGATTCAGCGAAAGCATAATGTCGGGTGGAGATTCGACTAAAAAGTTTTCACCCAGCAGGAAGGCATTATACGGCAACCCGGTGTTAAGACATCCGCCGTTGCCCAGGATTGTAATATTCAACATATGCAGGTTTGCCTTAAATAGGATTATTTAGGAGGATTCTTTGCAAGCTTTACGAAGCCCAAGTTGGCAGGCTTTGTTAAAATCCTGTTTTGCCTGGGCATGATTTCTTTTACGTTTGTGGGCTATTCCCCTAAAAAAATAGGCTTTGGCAGCTTTGGGGTTCATCTGGATCGCCTTGTCCAGGTCGGCGATGGCCGGTTTCAGCCTTCTCCCTCGGGCATACGCGACACCCCGAATCATTACATTACGATAATCGTCCGGTTTGAGTTCGATGGCCTTATTGGCATCCGCAAGCGCTTTTTGCCCCTGGCGCTTTCTGGAGAACGAAAAGCTCCTGGCCCGGTAAAGCTTGGCTGAACCCGGATTGAGTTTAATCCCCAGGCTGAGTTCGTCGATCGCCTTGCGGTCTTTTTTTAGTGTCTGGTAGGCAAGTCCCCGGAGCACATAGGTATCCGAATCGGCCGGGTTTAACTCCTGGGTAAGGATTTCCTTTATGGTACGCTGCGCCAGTTCTTTTTGACCTTGGAACTGATAGATGCGCAAAAGCAACCCATACGACTTTGGATAGTGTGGGTTCAGGTCGAGAGAGGCCTTGACCAGTTTAAACGCCTGCTTGAGATTCCCTTTGCGGTATATGGCATGTGCCTTGGTGAACAGATTGAGCGCTTTGATTTTGTTTATATTCTGGTTGTATTGCCGGGTACTGGCGGTGGAAGAAGCGGGTTGTGCTTTCGATTGTAATTCGTTCTTTAATCTTTCATTTTCAGCCAGCGTCGATTCCAATTGCTTGCGTGTTTCCTCAAGCTCATCGCTTTGATCCCAGTCGCGGCGCAGCTTCTCCACCGAATCGACCACCTCGTTCGGGTCGGCCTTGATCTCGGCTTTGAGCCAGTACTGCACGCCGTTCCACGATTCGTCCAGGATCTTGGTTTCGACAACCCCTGCGGTCAAGCTGGTGATTTGGTCCTTGGTGATTTGGAAATCGATCGCCACGGTATGGCTTTCCAGATAGGTCCCGAGTTCTTCCAGAAGGAGTCGTTTGACCTGTTCCATGGCATTTGTGCGGCAGGTGACCTTGCTGTCGAGTTCGCTGGCCTGGTAGGTATATTCCTTGATAAAGGTCTTCAAGGCGGCGTCGGAGCCTTGGATACAGATGAAAAAAATGACTAACACGGTAATGAGAGAAATACGGTTGCGCATATTATCTCCTATGAGATTGAAAGATTGCAATATGATCAATACCCGGAAGTTGGTTAAATTTTTTCTAAATTGGCATATAGAATATAAAAAAACAGGTCCCGTGTGTCAAATCAAAATCCTGCCAAACTTGGAATCAACATTTTCTGTTTTATGCAAATGAGCCAATTTCAAAACGTTTCAGTTTGGTCAAGATCAAGACGGGCGAAAATTTCAACCGCAGGAATACATTGAGTATTTTTAGGATAGCGCGATAGCTTCACTTCGTGCGAGATTTGAGCCCAACGCGGGCACTTTAGTGTGATGTTCTCAAGCCTTCAGGCGCAACCTTTAGCGCAAATTGGCCAAAATGGGGCGTTTTGAGACCGGCTCAAATTTTTTTAAGTTAATTGTGGTCTAAATTACTCCCAACGTCCGGCCGACCTTTTTGAATGCTGCGATAGCACGATCCAATTCTTCAGTGGTGAGGGCCGCAGATATCTGGACACGAATGCGGGCTTTTCCGTGTGGCACCACCGGATAAGAAAAACCGATCACATAGATGCCCTCTTCCAGCATCAGATCGGCCATTTGACCTGCAAGTTTAGCGGCCCCCAGCATGATGGGAACAATTGGATGATCCCCCCGTCTTATATCAAATCCGGCTTCCATCATTTTTTGGCGGAAAAAAATAGTATTTTCTGATAGTGTGTCCCTCAACTTGGTAGATGCGGACAATATATCGATAACATTTAATACTGCCGAGGCAACGCCCGGGGCCAGGGTATTGGAGAAAAGGTAAGGTCGTGAACGTTGACGTAAAATTTCGATAATCTCTTTACGCCCGCTGGTAAATCCGCCTGAGGCCCCCCCCATGGCCTTACCGAAGGTGGAGGTGATGATATCGATGCGGGCCATCACCCCATAGTACTCCGGCGTTCCGCGGCCGGTTTTGCCGATAAACCCGGTAGCGTGTGAATCATCGACCATAACCAGGGCATCGTATTTTTCAGCCAGATCGCAAATCCTTGTAAGTTGGCGATGATGCCGTCCATGGAAAAAACGCCATCGGTGGCAATCATACGAAAGCGAGCCCCGGAAGCCTCCTTGAGATTGGCCTCCAAATCTTCCATATCGTTGTTCCTGTATCGATAACGACGGGCCTTGCAGAGTCGGATGCCGTCGATGATGCTGGCATGATTCAGTTCATCCGAGATAACCGCATCGTCGGGACCCATAAGGGTCTCGAATAGGCCACCGTTGGCATCATAACAGGATGAATAGAGAATCGTATCCTCAGTATCCAAGAATCCTGAAACCTTGTGCTCAAGTTCTTTGTGCAGAGACTGGGTGCCGCAGATGAACCTGACCGAAGACAAGCCGTAGCCCCAGCGCTCGACTCCTTCTTTGGACGCATCCACCAGTGCTTGCCTTCCGGAAAGACCGAGATAGTTATTCGCACAGAGGTTGAGCACCTGGCGGCCATCTATAAGATCAATCTCACCCCCCTGGCGGCCGGCAATGATTCGCTCTTCCTTAAAAAGCCCGCTGTCACGGATATGGTCCAGCTCTTTTATCAGATGGTCCTTTAATCTTCCGTACATTGCTGCCCCTCCCTATCGAGATAAAAACCTAACCGAGTCAAAGCTCGATTAGAATGTATTCGTTATCAATTTTTGGTTTTGGTAAAATTTAAATTAAAATTGATATCAGCATTGATAAATGCCATACAAAACTTCTTAGATCAATCCCTCAAGCCTGCGCAGATCCCGGCGGCGAACCTTACCGGTTGTGGTTTTGGGGATGTCTGCGATGAACTCGATTTTACGTGGATACTCGTGCTTGGCCAATTTTTCTTTGACCAAATTTTGAATCTCCCTTTTTAAATCTTCACTGGCTTCATAGCCCGCCCTCAAAGAAATAAAGGCTTTGGGGATTTCCCCCCGCACTTCATCGGGCACACCGATGACGCCCGCTTCCAATACGGCAGGATGTTTGAGGATCGTGTCTTCTACCTCCACCGGGCCGATCCGATAACCCGAGGAAATGATAATATCATCCTTGCGGCTAACGAAGGTAAAATAATTATTATCATCTTTTATCACCAGATCACCGGTCAGCATCCAATTTCCTTTGAACTTGGCTTTGGTCTCAGCCGGTTTTTTCCAGTATTCCTTGAGGACAATCGGATTACCGTCAAAGGCCCGAACGGCCAATTCACCGGTTTCTCCGCAGGGCAGTATATTTCCATCATCGTCAAGGACCTCTATTTCCAACCCGGGAATCGCTTTGCCGATATTATATTGATAGTCAAAATACTTTTGACAATTCATGGTCAATAAGGTTCCTTCACTTTGACCATATATTTCGTGAACCACCGTCTCCGGACTGAATGTAACCGCGGCCCATTCCGGGACCGCCCTGCCTAGAGACTCACCCCCACTCACCAAGACACGCACCGAGCTCAAATCGAATTTTTCTTGAGGTCGATCGACCCGTCGCATCATGCGCAGCCCCGTGGGGGGAATATAGATATTGGTCAATCCATAATCCTCTATTAGCTTAAACGCCTTCTCCGGATCAAACTTCTTTCCCCCTCTATAGGTGAGTATCGGCCGGCCGTAAAACAGGGCCGGAAAGGCCAAATCGAATAAGGGCGCAATCCAGGCATAGTCGGCCGGGTTCCAGAAAACATCGCCGCCTCTGATTTCGGCATTGCCCAAAGCCCCGTAATGGGCCGCGCAATGAAAGATAAAGGAATGTTTGTGGACAACCCCTTTGGGATCACCGGTGGTGCCTCCGGTCTAGGTAAGAAACAGGTTGTCATCGGCGCCCAGGATAAACGTATCAAGATGAGATGGCATTTGATTGAGGGACTTCCAGAATTCGACTTCGTTTGCTTGAAGTCTTGTTTCACCCACGACGATGACCCCCTCCAGGTCCGGTAGCTCGGTTTGGATGCTGTGCAATGTTCCCAGTATTGCATCTTCGACGACCGCAATTTTGGCATCACTGTTCTGGAGTCTAAATTTCAGGCCATCGGTACCAAACAGGACCGTAAGGGGCATTGAGACGGCGCCAAGTTTCCACACGGCCAGATGCGAAATGATAGTTTCCGGTCGCTGGGACAGACAAATCGCAACCCGATCGCCTTTCCTAATCAACCGCGAGTGGAGCAAGTTGGCCAGGCGGTTTGAAAATCGTTTCAGTTCCCGGAAGGTGATTTTGCCCTTGTGACCCATATAATCTTCGTGAAAAATTGCCACCCTGCTCTTATCTTCGGCATGCATATCACAGGCATAAAAGGCGGCATTCATCTTAGGCGGAATCTCCCATTTAAAATTCGCACAAAGCTGATCCCAGCTCTCCCATTCTCTGCCGTAATAGTAATAGCAACTTGTTTGACTGATTTTCTCCATTTTTCTCTTATGATTTTGGGGTTACCGAGTTATATTTCGGGACCCTGGTTGATTTTGTGCAATCGCACGTTTTAAAATTTTACCGGCGGCTGTTTTAGGCAACTCCTTTTCAAAATTGATTACCCGGGGGTATTTATAAGGTGCCACCTCGGATTTGACATATTGGCGCAACTCATCGGCCGTGAGTTGGGCCCCGGGTTTCAGAACAATGAAGGCCGCAATTTCTTCGCCCAGATCATTATCCGGAATTCCGACAACCTCTGCTTCCGATATCGCCTCATGGGTATAGAGAACCTCTTCTATCTCGCGCGGGTAGACATTGTAGCCCCCCCTGATGATCAGATCCTTTTTGCGGTCCACAATATAAATGTAGCCGTCTGGGTCCATGCGCGCGAGATCACCGGTGTGCAGCCAGCCGCCGCGCAAAGCTTCGGCCGTGGCCTCGGGTTTGTTTAGATACGCTTTCATAACGGCCGAGCCCCGCACGCAGAGTTCACCCACTTCCCCGACGGGTAGGTCACGATCCATATCATCCACAATGCAGGTTTCAAAAGGCGGGATCGGAAGACCGATGGAGCCCGGCCGCGTGGGATGTCCGAAAGGGTTTTCCACACATGTCGGTGAGAATTCGGTGAGTCCGTAACTCTCATAAATCGTGGTCTCGAATCGCTTCTCAAAGCGGTGCAACACCTCCACCGGCAAAGACGCACCCCCCAAAATAACAAATCGCAACCCGGATCGTTGCGGGGGCTGGGTTTCGGCTAGTTCCACCAGGCGGTTGACCATGGTGGGTACGGCATACAGGATGCTGCTTTCCTCCTCTGCGATGGCGGATAGTACCGCCTCGGCCTCGAAGTGGGTCCACATGCGGATGGTCAGCCCCTGGTAGATGGAGATGTTGAGCGCGTGGGTCATGCCGTAAATATGGAAAAGGGGCAGTACACTCAGCACGACATCATGCGCTTCGGTATGCCGGACGCGGGATACCGCCGTGGCGTCTTTCATAAGGCCTTCGTGGGTTAAAACCGCCCCCTTGGGTTCACCGGTGGTACCGCTGGTATAAATCACGGCCAGGGGATCGTCGGCTTTACTCGGAAAGGTCGGAAAATTATCGGTCACGCTAAATAACCGCTCCAAAGAGGTGAAGCCGGCCGGCAGATTCTCACCTTCGGCAATGCACATCGTGATCTGGGGCAACTCCGCCATGGATGCCAGCGCCTCCTTCAGATAGTCGACGTGCCCAATAAAAGCCTTGGCCCCTGAATCGCGGAGGATATAAGCGAGCTCCCGGCGCCGAAAGAGAAAATTCACCGGCACTACAATGACGCCCATCTCGGCCAGGGCATAATAGACCAGTGCCCAGTTGAGCGAATTTGGCATCATCTGGATGCAGACATCACCCGGATTGACTCCCAGACGGGAGAGCCCCAGGGCCAGGGCATCCACCCGGCGGTTCATTTCGCCAAAGGCAACGACCTGACCGGCAAACCGAATCGCGGGATGGTCCGGAATGCGCTTGGCCGTGTTGGTGAGGAAATCGGATAGATTCATATTGTAGGCGTTCACAGGTTTCCCGATGAAATCGGGAGTCACCGTTCAGGGTTGGTCACAAAGAAGGGTTCGTTCGACAGAATCATAAAAGCCCTCAATTCCAATTTTCCTTTAACATCTAAACCTTGTCGTAGATCCCGCAGGGCGGGGAACCTTTGAACCCGTGAACGGTTAGCTGCCGACATCAGGGGGTGTAGATGACGATCAGACATTTGACAGAATCTTGACCGATGGAAAACCCACGGTGAGGAATTCCGGAATTGAAATAAATACAGTCGCCCTCTTCCAATATATACTCGTTTTCGCCGACGACGAATTTGAGCGTCCCCTCCTGCACCAGTAACATCTCTTCGCCTTCGTGTTGAAACAACGGATGCTGTTCGATACCTTCGGGGATGGTGAGAATGTAGGGCGCCATATGTTTGTGGGTAAATTTGTGAGCCAGGGTTTCATAGGAGTATCCGAAGGCCGTGCCGTCGCGGGCCATCAACTGGCGCTCCTCTTTTTTGACAACGGCGGCGCCTTCAGTGTCCAGTTGTTCGCCCAGTAGTTCCGACACAGAGACCTTGAAGGCCGCCGCGATGTTTATCAGCGTCGAAACCGGCGGGGCTTTATCAGAGGTTTCCACCTTGGAGAGGTAGCCCTTGGTAAATCCGGTTTGGCGGGCGATGCGGTCCAGTGTTTGATTTTTACGGCGGCGAATCTTGCGGATGTTTTTTCCAATTTCGGTTTCCGGCAGCATGACTGCACCCTCTTGCCACCCCGCCCCGTTAAGGTGGGAAGGCGGGAAGCTTCATTGGTTTAAACAGGAAACAAGGCCTGGCTTTGAGGAACACGAGCAGGTCGGCTCCTATACCTCCAGCCACTCTTGGCGCACTTTGTCATTTGCGCGAAGCTCGTCAGGGGTTCCTTCAAAGACCAATTCCCCATGCCCCATCACGATTACGCGCTTTGAAATCTCCATGGCGATGGTGAGTTTTTGCTCAACCAGCAAGATAGACAGGCCGCGGCTGGCAATTTCCTTGAGCAGGTCGGCCACCTGCTCCACCAATTTGGGGGCCAACCCTTCCGTGGGTTCATCGATCATGACCAAATCAGGATCACCCATGAGCGTGCGGCAGATGGTCAGCATCTGTTGCTCACCTCCGGATATCAACCCTGCCAGGACATGGGATCTTTCACCCAGATTGGGAAACATTTTATACATGTCCTCCAAGGACCAACGACCGGTCCGGCCCTTCTTTTTCTCACCCAGGAGCAAATTGTTAAGGGTGGTCATGGTGGGAAAAATATCGCGATTTTCCGGTACATACCCCAATCCCCGGCGAGCGATATCATGGGTCGGGAGTCGGCCGATTTCCTCGCCCTTGAACTTTATTGATCCGGTATGCGCAACCTCGCCCATGACGGCCTTGATCGTAGTGGAGCGCCCCACCCCGTTGCGGCCCAGCAGACTGACGATTTCCCCTTCATCGACGGAGAAAGAGATTCCCTGTATAATGTGACTTTTGCCGTAATAGGCATGAAGGTCTTTTACCTCCAGCATTTACGCGACCTCCTTCCCCAGATAGGCTTCCTGAACCTCCGGATTATTGCGAATATTTTCCGGGATATCCGTGGCAATCATTTGGCCATAGACCAGAACCGAGATCTTTTCCGCCAGATCAAAGACCACCCCCATATCGTGTTCGACCACCGCCACGGTTTTGTCTTTGGAAATGGACCGGATCAGCTCCACCGTCCGTTCCGTTTCGCTGCGGCTCATACCGGAAGTGGGTTCATCCAGAAGGATCACGTCGGCGCCTCCCGCGATGGTGATTCCGATTTCAAGGGCGCGTTGATCCGCGTAGGGCAACAGCATTACCGGTACATCGCGTTTCGTGTATAAGTCGAGGCTCTTTAATACGACATGGGTCCGTTCAGTGACATCCCTTCTCCGGTCGACAAAGCGCCAGAAGGCATATTTACACCCGCTATGGTACAATAATCCGTTGCGCACATTTTCAAAAACGCTCATTTTAGGAAAGATATTGGTAACCTGAAAGCTGCGACTGAGGCCCATGCGATTGATTTCATACGGTTCTTTGTCCGTAATGTCATTTCCATGCAAGAGAATGGACCCATCATTTACTTTATACATGCCGCTGATCAGGTTATACAGGGTCGACTTCCCGGCTCCGTTGGGGCCGATGATGGCGTGCAGTTCCCCTTTTTTGATTTGGAGATCGACGCCGCGGATGATCTCCGTCGGCCCAAAACTCTTGCGTAATCCGCTTAATTCAAGTGCAATGGTCATCGTAGCATTCTCTTTTCTACCGTATCTATGATAGCGTTCCAATTGCGCGTCACAAACGGAAAGGTAACCCGGCAAAGACCGATTCCGATTATCGCAATGATACCAAAAGCCAGCCAGGAAAGGAAACTCCTGGTCTCCACCCCGATTCCGTAAATGCTGATGATCGTCCCGGAACTGTACTCATCCGTTACGAAATTAATCATTTCAATAAGGGCGATAACCCCGCAGCCGGCGATAAGGATAGCGACCAGCGCACCCAGGTAGGGCAGTACCATTTTACCCAGCAGTCGGTAGTCGGTTTTCCAGACCGGTTCATGGCGTAGTATCAGCCCCGCAATTCCCTGCGGCGCGAACAAAATCGTCAAAAGAAAAACAGCTCCGAAATACAGATACCAGATCGAGCTCAGATCGCTTAATGTCCCTTTTAAGAAGGTAAACAGGATAGCGCCCAGAATCGGCCCTAAAAAATGGCCGATGCCGCCCATATAGGTCGCAAACAATATCTCTCCTGATAGTTCCAGGCCGGAAGCCTGATAGCCGACGTGCTCGAAGTGCAGGGCAAATAAAGCGCCGGCCAGACCGGCAAAAAAAGAGGATAACGAGAAGGCCATCCACCGGACTCGCTGGGTGTTGTAACCGACAAACTGCGCTCGTTCCGGGTTGTCCCGCACCGCATTGGACATGCGGCCAAAGGGGGTTTTGGTAATCGCATACATGGCGATCATGGCAATAAGGCACCAGACGCCGATCAGGTAATAGACCTGGATACCCGGCCCATACGTAATCCCAAAAGGCTCAGGACCGATAAAACGATCCCCCTGAATCCCCTCTTCGCCGTTAAAGACGGTAATCAGAATAAAAGCCAGGGCCGTCATCATTTCCACGAAGCCTAACGAAATCAAAGCAAAAATGGTGCCGGCCCTTCTTGTGGAGACAAATCCGACCAACACACCGAAAAAAAGCCCCACCGCCCCTCCCCACAGGGGTAGCAGACTGACGGGGAAATAACGGACGACCCCATCTCCCATCATGTTTAGGAGGTGAATGGTAAAATAGCCTGCCAGTCCGAAGTACACCGCATGTCCGAAGGACAGCATTCCACCCTGGCCCAGCAGCATGTTGTAGGACAAACCGAATATCACCATAATCCCCATTAAACCCATTATAGAGATGGCAAATCCGGATGAAAAAACAAGGGGCAAGACCAGAATGACGACCCCCGCCAGAAGCCAAATACTACTTTTTTTCAGTAACTGTATCATGCGTCACGGGTTCCAAATAATCCTCGCGGCCGAAAAATCAGTATCAATACCAGCAACAGGTAGGGCAGGATCGGAGCAATCGATCCGCTGGTCATGGAAATCAAGTCCCGACCCACCCCCACGGCATCCGGGCTGATCCCCAGCGCGACGAATAAAGTTTTAAATGCAATGTCATAGGAGATGGCCATATTGGTCAAAATGCCGATGCCCAGTGAGGCGATGACCGCCCCACCCAGCGACCCCAGGCCGCCGATGACGATGACGACAAAGATGATGGGGCCCAGCTGCGCTGCCATGGCCGGTTCGGTCCCCAGGATATTGCCCCCGAGGACGCCGGCGATGGCGGCCAGGGCGCAGCCAAAACCAAAGGTCATCATAAACACCCGGGGAACATTATGACCCAGCGCGGAGACCATATGAGGATGGGTCAAGGCGCCTTGTATGATGAGGCCCACACGGGTGCGGGCGATCAGCCAATAAAGGGCAACCATGATGCCAAGGGATATCAGTATCATGAAAACCCGGTAAGCGGAATACCCCAACCCGAGCCAGGTAAAGAGGATAAAATCCATGCTTGCAGGGATCTCATAAGGAACCGGCACTTTGCCCCACACCATCTGAACGAGGTCTTCAAATACATAAAAAAGACCGAACGTAAACAACAACTCCGCCACATGACCAAATTGATGTACACGCCGGAGTCCGTAGCGTTCGATTAACGCGCCGATAACGCCCACGATCAGAGGCGCAAATATGAGCGCCGGCCAAAAGCCAACCGCGGTACTGATCGAATAAGCGAAATATGCGCCTAACATGAACAAACTGGAATGGGCAAGATTGAGCACCCCCATCATGCTGAAAATCAATGTCAGCCCGCTTGAGAGCATAAAAAGCAGCAATCCGTAAAGCGCTCCGTTAAATATGGAAAACATTAAAGCATTCATGGCAATTCTTCACCTAAATTGGGACGTAGATCCAGACGGATAATTTTCGATCCAAATAGGAGAAAATGGCCCATCATCAGACTGATCATGGGCCATGATCGTTGATTCTAGCTTAAGGTTTCGGGGGACGTTTCATCTTACAAGTGGTTGCCAAGGTGTTTTCCTTGGTCGATACCCAACCGTCCGTTTTCCAGCCGATGCCGAATGTTTTGTCATTATAGACTAATTTCTTCGGGGCGTTGGGATCGATCGAACTGACGACCATCGGCATGGCGATCTGGTGATTATCAGCCCGCATCACGATGTCGTCGCCGTATGGACCCGGGGCTGTCATCCCCTCCAGCGCATAACCAACCGCTACAGGGTCATCCGTACCGGCTTTGTCCAAGGCCGCGGCAAACATTTCTATTACAAGGCGGTATCGATCGGCATACCAGCTTCGTTTATGCTTTTTAAGGTTTGCGGCGTAGATGGCCTTCACTTCGGCCCGATCTTCATCGTTGATATGGCTTTCGGAAATCTGTTTGATCCTGAGTTTAATTCCGGCCGCTTCTCCGTATGCATTAACGGACGATGGGATGCCAGCATAAATGGAATAAAAATCCACATCAAGTCCTGCCGCAGCAACCGCTTTAACAAACCGAGAGAAGTCCGGTCCCCAGTTTCCGGTGATCACGGCATCGGCCTTGAGAGAAGCAACCTTGGCCACGTAAGGCGTGAAATCCTGTACCTTTCCAAATGGAATCATCAGGTCATCACCCACCAGTTCGACATGAGATGCGCGCTCTTTTAGATACTTGTTTACGGCTGCCTGGACCGCTTTTCCATAGGCATAGTTTTGATTCAGCGTGTACAATTTTTTTACCTTGGGATTTTTCCCGATCTGGGTCACCAGCGCGCTTATTTTCATGTCCGCATCGGCATCAAAGCGGAAATGCCAGAACGAGCACAGCTCATTGGTAAATGCCGGTGTTACCGCAGCATGATTGAAATAAACGATCGCCTTATCCGGGTTGCGCTTGTTGTGTTTGTTCAGCGTTTTGATGATATTGAGGGCGTGATTTGATCCGACCCCCTGGGCGATAAAGCGAAGGCTCAGGTCGACGGCTTTTTTGACCTGTTGAGTTGTTTTTTCAGCTTTCATGGCATTGTCAAGGGGCACGATTTCGATCATCCGTCCGCCCAGAACCCCTCCCCGTTTATTAACCGCGTCGGCCGCAAGTCTGTAGTTATCGATGACTTCGAGTCCTATTGCTGCAATCGGACCGGAAAACGGATCGATGAGTCCGATCTTGACCGTTTCGGCCGCTTGAGCTGAAAAAGAAAACAGACATACCAAAACAAACGTGAACAGATAAATACCCAATGTTTTTAATTTCATCTTAGCCTCCTCTATTTTGGTTACGTTTGTAAAAGCCCCTTATTCCGTGCTGCCTGTTATTTGATTTCAAAAAACGGAGTAACAAACTCAAAAAGCAGGCAATTGTTACGCCGGTCCCATGGGGTCGAATGTTGGAAACCGCGTAAAAAAGTCTCCTATCAGGCAACTATTCAGGAGACAATAAAATAAGATAAAATGCTATTGATACAGTGGGTTATGTATAAGTTAATATTTCCTACTAGGAAACTTAATACGTAGGCCGGAGTTCTTTGTCAAGATATTTCTGAAGGATGGGCGGAGCCACGTTATTTAAAAAGATAATTGTTTGGAATAAAAAAAGTTAACGTCTTATTAAAATCAGAAAAATTCCAAACATCAAAATACAAATCTTTTACCCTGTTAAATAATGCTTCGCATTAAATCTACGATTTATTTAACAGGGCAGGCAAATATCAATAACCGAAATTCAAAACAGATAGAATGAAGGCAAGACATCCAGTAAGAGATTGGAATGTTTGGTCATTGGAATTTGTAATTTTGATATTGTTTGTAATTTGAGTATTGTGATTTGGGATTTTA
>CAZHAH010000120.1:0-17991 GCA_964530095.1 uncultured Desulfobacteraceae bacterium
CTGAAATAATCCCGCAGGCCCAAACAGCGCAGGAGAATAAAAAGTGATACGAGACATCTTCAACAAAATACTCGATTTTCTCACCAAAGATATTTGGGGCGTTTCGCTGTCCCAGTATTCGACCGGCAAATCGTTCCTGATCAGACAATTGCAGGTCATTATCCTGGCGTTTCATAAATTCGGAAAAGACAAATGCCAGCTGCGCGCCTCGGCCCTCACTTTTTATACCCTTCTTGCAATCGTTCCGGTGGCGGCTATGGCTTTCGGAGTCGCCAAAGGTTTTGGGTTTGAAAAACTTCTTCGGGAGCAATTGTTGGAACGAGTCCCGGGGCACGAAGAGGTATTGATACAAATCATCACTTTTGCCCAACAACTTCTTGATACCACAAAAGGAGGCATGATCGCGGGTATCGGCGTTGTCATTCTTTTTTGGTCATCGATCAAAGTTCTGAATCATATTGAAAGCTCTTTTAACGATGTCTGGGAGATCAAAAAAGCTCGCCCCATGGGGAGAAAGCTGAGCAATTATTTTGCGATCCTTTTTATTTGTCCGATACTCATCATTCTTTCCAGCAGCGTGACGGTTTTCATTAGCACCCAAATTACACTGATCACCGAACGTGTGGCCCTTTTAGGATTTTTTAGCCCTCTGATCTTTTTTATGTTAAAGCTTCTGCCCTACTGCCTAATTTGGGTACTCTTTACGTTTATCTATATCCTGATCCCTTCAACCAAGGTGTCTTTTTCTTCAGGTTTATTCGCCGGGATCATTGCCGGCACAATCTATCAAGTCGCATATTGGGCCTATATCGTATTTCAAGTCGGTGTCTCGCGCTTTAATGCCATTTACGGCAGTTTTGCCGCCTTCCCCCTTTTCCTCGTCTGGCTGCAACTTAGTTGGGTAATATTGCTCATGGGGGCCGAATTTTCATTTGCCCGACAAAATAGTGAAAAATCGGAGCTCGGACCTGATTCGTTGGATATCAGTTTGCATTTTAAAAAAATTCTCTCTTTGCAGGTGGCCTATCTGCTGGTCAAACAGTTCCAAAAGGGTAAAAAACCTCTGAGTGCGGAAAAAATCACCCATCTGACGCAAATTCCGTTTCACCTTGTGGGCCAGATTATTGATGAACTGGTGGAGAGCGAGGTCATATCTGAGACGGTCGATCATGATAATCATGTGATGACCTTTCAACCCGCTGTTGACATCAATATGCTGACCGTAAAATATATCCTAGATGCGCTCGAACGTCGCGGTGATCAAGAATTGCCCGTCACAGAAACCGCAGAGCTCAAAACGATTTCCAACACCCTGCAAACATTCGGCGATATCATCGAAAAATCTTCGGAGAACAAACTTTTAAAAGATATATAAATTGTAACCCCATCAACTATGCGAAATCGCAGGGGCAAAAATACATTTCGATCACTAACACAGAACAAGGAGGCGTACTAAATGGGCGGTTTATTTGGAACTGTTTCGGAAACAAATTGTACTGAAGACCTTTTTTATGGAACCGACTATCATTTTCACTTAGGTACCAAACGAGGTGGTCTCGCCGTAAAAAATGCCAACGGATATAAAAGAGTTATACATAATATTGAAAATGCTTACTTTAGGTCTAAATTTGAACCGGATCTTTCCGATTTGCATGGCCGGATGGGTGTCGGTTCGCTCAGCGACACCGATGACCAACCATTGATAATCGGATCTCATTTGGGTCGATTCGCAATCGTCACGGTTGGCAAAATTAATAATATGGAACAGCTTGCCCAAAAGGCGTTTAACAAAAAAATACACTTTTCCGAGGCCAGTGGGGGCGATCTAAATCCTACCGAACTGATTGCAACGCTGATTTGTGAAGGCGCCTCATTTACGGACGGTATTCAGCGCGTCCAGGAGTTGATCGAAGGGTCCTGCTCTTTATTACTGCTTACGGACCATGGCATTTATGCCGCCCGGGATAAACTGGGCCGAACACCGGTTATAATCGGAAAAAAAGAAGGCGCTTTTGCCGTCACGTCTGAAACGTGTGCCTTCCCAAATCTCGGCTATGAGGTCGAAAAATATCTTGGACCGGGCGAAATAGTCTTCGTTGACGCTGAGGGTCTTGAAACAAAGAAAAAGGCCGGCAGCAGAATGCAGATTTGTTCTTTTCTGTGGGTCTATTACGGATATCCGGCTTCGAGTTATGAAGGGATCAACGTGGAATATGTGCGCAATCGGTGCGGCGGCGCTCTTGCGGAAAATGATACGACGCAAATCGACTTTGTGGCAGGGATTCCCGATTCGGGGATCGGACATGCAATCGGCTATGCCTATACGCGCCACCTGCCCTACATCCGACCGTTTGTGAAGTACACACCTACCTGGCCGCGCAGTTTCATGCCACAGGATCAAAATATGCGCGATTTAGTCGCGAAGATGAAATTAATTCCCATTAAGTCCCTGATTGAGGGGAAAAGAATCCTTTTTTGTGAAGATTCAATCGTGAGGGGCACGCAGCTGAAGGATAATATCCAGATTTTGTATGATTACGGAGCCGAAGAAATTCATATGCGGCCGGCATGTCCCACGCTGGTTTTTCCCTGTGATTTTCTCAATTTTTCGACATCGAGATCGACACTTGATCTGGCCGGAAGAAAAAGCATCGCCGAAATCGAGGGGAATGACGACGTTGATCTGGCCCCATATGCAACGACAGGGTCGGATAAAAATCTGGAAATGATTGATCGAATTCGACAGCGATTGAAACTGACAACCTTGAAGTACCAACAGCTGGACGATTTAGTAAAAGCCATCGGGCTTGAAAAAGAAAGGCTCTGTACCCATTGTTGGGATGGTTCGAGCTATTTTTAGCCCAGCCATACACCTCATGATCGTCAGCTCCGGTATTGAGACCTTTGCAAAACACATCCTTTGGCCCAATTTGCGCTAAAGGTTGCGCCTGAAGGCTTGAGAACATCACACTAAAGTGCCGGCGTCAGACTCAAATTTTGCACGAAGTGAAGCTATCGCGCTATCCTCAAAATACCCAATGTATTCCTTTGGTTGCACGTAGTGAAGCATAAGCGCTATATTCTCCTCTTCCTTGAACTTGAACAAAATTATACGTTTTTCAATGGTCTCGTATGTTGATTCCCACGCGAAAGCGTCACTCTCCGGTGGTGAGGATCCAACCGGCTTCGTAGAATTGGGCGCTGGTGGAGGTCTTTTGGCCAGATCCGACGACAGAAATCCCGCGGGTTTTGCTTTCAAGTGCGGCCCGGTTTCCTTTGATCAAGCTTAATCCTTGCCCCAGTGGCTCCATTTCGACATCTCCAAGCGGTACTTCACTGGCGTAAACAACAATCTGATCCTGGCCGTAAGGCGGGGAAACCTTCAGGTCAAACTGATCACCGACATCGGGAATTTTATAGACCTTCCCGCCCTTAAAATAATTAAGTTTTCGAAATGCATTGGGTAGCAACTGAACAATTTGGCCGTCGGAGGTGATATCGACAATTCGTGCATAAAAATCCCGGTTGCCTTGGAGGTAGACCTCGATAATTTCTCCGTCCTTATATTGTTTCTTTGGGGTCCACACCCTTACTGTCAAAGGTGCGCCGGGATTAACGACGGCGCCCTTGTCCAAAGGTTTTGCATCGGAGCCGAGCGAATACTCCACTTCGGCCTTAATCCAAACATGGTAGCGGGTGTTCTTTTCCACACCGAGATCTTTTTGTTCCAGAATCGTAACCGCTCCGGCCGCTGAACCGGTAATGGTATCTGATTTCAAAACAAAATCTTCCACGACAGAGTTCGATTCGATGTAAGTTTTGGCCATTTCGACGGCCTGCCTTTTGGCATTCAAAAAAGCCGCTTTCCTTACCTGTGAAAGGGTCATCTCTTCAGACAGATAGGCGTACCCGTCCACCTCCTGAATGCAGGAGCGCTTCTCCTGGTCCGGGACCACCTGAACCGCTCTGAGATCGACTTCCTTGGAAAAAACCGAATACGGCGCCAACACCAGTCCCAAAGTTATCATTACGACCAGATTGATCCGTCCCCAACCCATACCATTTAAGATAGCTTGCATAACACCCTCCTATGGCCCTGTGTTAATCTCCAACGCCTTTAGAATTCCCGGCGTCAGTATCTCCAATCATGATCAATGTTCTTTCCGATTTAACATAAGGAAGTATATACCTTTTTATATCCAAAGCCAAACCGTCTTTTTTAACCGTGTGATACAGGTCGTCTATTTTGTTTTGGCGATATTTTCCTTTCAAGGCCACCATTGTCCCCCCTGAGGCGAGCAATGGCAAAGCCAAGTCAACCAACGTATCCAAATCCGCCAAGGCACGACTGATGACAATATCAAATTTGTGCGCAAAAGTCGATTTGCAAACGAGATCTTCTGCCCGGACATGCTGGGCACAGATGTTTTTCAGTTTCAGCTTTCGGATGACATGCTTTAAAAAACTCACTTTTTTACGTGAGGCGTCGATCAGGGCGACGGATATCGTCGGATTAAGGATCTTGAGGGGAATTCCCGGAAAACCGCCGCCTGAGCCGATATCAAGGATCCGAGACCTTGAGTCTATCATGGCTGTGGGGGCAATCGAGTCGATAAAATGCTTGGTCGCCACATCTTCGGGATCCGTGATTCCAGTCAGATTCATCTTACGATTCCATAAAAGCAGCTCACGGGCGTGGATTGCAAATTGAGAGGTATGCTGCCTGTTAAGCCTGATATCGAAATTCTTCGCCCCGTTTACGATACGGTTATGCCATTCCATAGATCCGATTTTCATGCCAGTCGCATTATCGCCAGTCACCCGTCAGATAAAAAGCGGCCCAGTAGAAAGGCGCGGCAAATCTTTTGGATCGAATTAATTCAATCTGGGCCGCTCTTAAGGCTTCATCTTTTTTCAGGTTTTTCAATTTTTTATAAAAGTTCTGCATAAGAAAAGCCGTGGATTCATCACTCACACTCCAGAGGCTTGAAAGAACCGTCGGCGCACCGGCATAAAGGAATGACCGGTTCATTCCGACTATTTCGCCCCCTTCGGTTAAAAGGCCCAATCCCGTACGGCAGGCGCTCAAAGTTACAAGCGAGGCGGATATTTTCAGCGAAAAAATCTCGGCTGCGGTAAGCCGGCCATCGTTTTGAGCGTCTTTAGCCAGCCGCAGGCTTGAATAAAGCGGATCGGCGGAACTGAATTCGCCGTGGGTTGCAAAATGCAGAACATCATAAGTTTTGGCCGATTTGCGGACCTTGGTTTCGGTGGCTTGTTTACCAAAATAGGCTGTCGACCCGGGAAAGAGAGTAGCGACGTCGGAAGCTTCTTTCTGGGCATATGGGAGTTCGAGGGCGGGATCACCCAATTCCGGGTTGCCGAAAGCCAAGACACCTCCCGCCGCCTTCTGCACCTTGGCATGCGAGTATTTCAAAACAGCTGCGCTTGGACTAAACACCAGGCTGAAGCGATCCATAAGGTATCTTCCCTTTTCTGCAAGCGCGGCAAAGGGGAGATAGTTCAATACGTTGTCAGGTACGACAATTAACCGTCTGCCCGCAATCCGTTTTTCCAACGGTCGTATCAAAAGATCGTAAAGCTCCTGGGATAATTTCTGCTCCTGTTGTCGATTCTGTTTTAGGATTGCCCGACGCATGGCTTCCACTTTGGTCGCCAATTCTTTCCGCCCAATAGGAACTTCCGCGACATATGCCTCACCACCCACGACTGCAAATATATACAAAACGTCCGGGGTTGAATAATACTCGAGCATACTGCTCCCATGAGGTACCAGCCGGGCAATTTCCTCAAAAGAAGGAAAATCAACCGAGACAAGCGAAGCCAGTTCAGGTTCCTTGCTGCGCATTTGAACCACAATGGCCCGGTAACGGTTTACGACGGCATCTATTTTTTCTTTTTTGGCCTGGCTTTCGGGCAGCCGGTCTAAAACCGTCAACTGATCGGCTGTGGCCGTCCTTAGTTTCTTTTGCTGCTGCGCCAGCGTTGATTTGCCCAACTCGATTTCTTTGGTGGCTAAGAGATCCAAAAGATCTCTGGCCTTAGCACGCTCTACCGCCTCCAATCCTATTTTGGCACCATATAATTCAACACTCAGGCGAACAAGACCATCGTAAAGGATCTGCTTGTCCGCCCGGAAGGCACGCTTATTCAGATCGGTTTCGAGTTGAGATCGCAGAGATTCTATGCGTTCAATCGCCGTCAAATAGTTTTTATACGATAGTTTCTTTAATTGATAAACAAACTCATGAGTGGCCTTTTTAAGCGTATCTCCATCATCAGATGCCGCAATCTCCTCAACCGCATTCTGGATTCGGGATGCCTGCGCCTGGCTGAGAAGAATCGCGATGGCGTTAATCTGCTCTTTTGCCAGGGCGACCATTTCGTTTTTAAACTGTATTACTTCCGAAGTGAGTGCGCCCTGCCCCAGAGTCTCTATTCCGGAGGTTTTGACTTGTTTCAGATTATGAGTGGCGTGAAGGTCGAAATAATAAGCAAACCGCGTTCTGGAGCGCCAGGCGATATCATGCAAACCCATTGTTTCAAGGTCTTGCCAGATTTCCCGCATAATACCGGCCCCTTCCTGATACCGTTTTTCACGTAAAAACGTACAGGCAAAAAGCGCTCGAGCGGCATATTTTCCGAATATTGAGCCGGATTTTTCAAAGAATTCTCCCGCTTGTTTTAAATAGGTACGTCCTTTTTCGGATTGGCCCACAAAGGTATACGAATCGCCGGTTGCGATGGCGGCATATCCGATACCGTCGTAAAAATCGCGCCGCTCTCTTTCGGCTGCCAGGGTGATGGCTTTTTGGGCATCTAGAAAATGTCGTACCACCACCGCTCCTGACTGGGACGCACGCTCGTAATCGCCCATAAAATAATAAGCAACCGTTCGAGCAGCTCCCGAACCGAGCACCGCCTTGAGCATGATGACATCCGGCGGCAAACCGGGATTTTTGACAAACGCATCAATTACCGCTTCACGGTTGCGGCCTTTAAATAGTGCAGGCCGGTTGTTAATTCCAACCTGCAGCGCCTGATCGGCATGCTGCAAAGCCAATTCAAAGTTTCCAAGCCGTGAAAGTACGGCCGCCGTACGGGTATGAGACATGATGGCTTCATCCCCTAAAGGCTGCGTCGAAATGCTTTTTTTCAGCATCCGCAAAGATTCCGCATATCGTCCCATTTCAGCCAACAGCCATCCAAGCTGACTGAGAGCGCGGGCGGTTTCTATGCGATTGCCCTTTTTTCGGGCTTGTTCAATAACCGTTCGGAAAGAATTTTCGGCTTCTGTTTGTTTGCCGGCATCGTAAAGCCGATTGGCCTGATTAAACGCATCTGAAAACCGGGTGTCGGATGCCAATTTTTGCCCCTGACGCTGGTCATAACCGCCGGAACGAATATAAGCGGCGAGCAGGTCATTGTCTTTGACTTCGACATTGATGGCTGCAAATGCTTTGGTCCCAGTCTCTATCAGCAATTGTTCTTTTTCTTTGTCCCCCATGATGGCGTACGCCCTGCTGGCGGCGCCGGCGGCGGCCCCTTTGCCCTGATAAAAGTTAAACCGGTCTTCAGGGGGTGCAAAACGCATGATTGAAGTTCGTCACAGTGCCGGACGGTTCGTTCACCCCAAAAGACGGCTTTTTTCATATCGTTGGCGGTAAAGTAAATGATGGCCAGGGCCGCTTCGGACATAATCGAAGATCGCAGCAGGTCTTCATCCGGCGGTAAACCGGGGTGCTTAACGGCGTATTCAATAACCTCATCGCGGCTGCCTCCACCCGCCTTATTGCGCCATCTTTGAGCGGTGAGTTCCAGCCCTTTCTCAGCCGCCTCGATTCCAGGTATAATGTTGCTGGACTTGGCCCGCACGACCGCCAGTCGCCCGTAAAAAACCGAGGCATCCAGACCGTTTTTTTGGGCGATATCAATCGCTTCAACTAAATATTTCTCAGCTTCGCTAAACCGGAGTTCTTCGGCCCGGGCCCATCCGAGAAGGGCCTTCATTTGAGCCGTTTCCGCCGCATTCCCCTTCTTGCGCGCTTCGGCAAGCCCAGTCGTAAAGGCTCTGGCGGCATCGGCCGGTTTTCTTTGGGCCAAAAATTGCATTCCTTTTTTATGGTGCGCCGAAAGGTATCTTCCCGGACCGCATCCTGAAAGAAGTAAAACGATTATGACAAACATTCCCGTCAAACTGCTTAATATATCTATAGATCCCTTAAATTTTGGCATACTTCCTCCTTCAGCATTCGCCATTCTGTCTGTTGTGGCTGATTTCGGTATCAACATCAAAATCCATGCGGATTTCGATATCCCCGCCACCGCCCATTTCTACCGCAGCCTGAGGATATTTTTTCTTGAAGACACGAATCATGGCCGAGTTCTCTTTCAAAACGGTGGCCACAAATCCAGTGTAATTGTTTTCTTTGGCAATATCTTCCATTACGGTTAAAAGATATGAGGCGATACCCAGATTCTGATAGTCTTCACGAATCACAAAGGCCACTTCGGCAAGATGCTCACTGTCCCTGGCGTATGATGCGATGGCGATGATTTCTTTGTGGCCCCCCTTCTGAATGAGTCCGATAATCGACATGTTTTGATGGTAATCGACGCTGGCCCATTGATCCTGTGCCATTTCATGGGAAAAGATTTTCATTTTATGAAAAAAGCGGAAATAAACCGTTCTTTCCTGGAGGGAATAGAAAAAATTTCGGTACGCAAATTCATCGGAAGGCAAAAGGGGCCTGAACTCAGCGGTCTTGCCGGTTTTAAGTTTTAACATCCTTTTATAGTTTTCTAAAAATATGAGATCCTCGCCTGACGGCGGCAGCTGATCGACAAATAAGTAACGGTGCTTTTTAGCTACCTCCACCAGTTGTTCCCGAAATTTGGGATGAGCGATTTGGACCAGCTCCATAACACGCTGGTAAATCCCCTTACCCACCATTTCGGCAATCCCGTATTCGGTCACCACAAAATTGACGTCACCGCGTGTGGTGGCAACTCCGGCACCTTCACTGAGATGTGAAACAATACGAGAAACTTCGCCGTTTTGAGCGGTGGAGGGAAGCGCAATGATCGAAAAACCGCCGTTGGAAATGGCACTTCCACGCAAAAAGTCGACTTGATCCCCGATTCCGCTGTAAAAAAAGTAACCCATCGAATCCATGCAAACCTGTCCGGTCAGATCGACCTCAAGCGCGGAACTGATGCTGACCATGTGATCGTTACGCGAAATCACGGCCGGGTCACTTACAAATTCCGAGGAACGAAATTCAAACATGGGATTGTCATCTACATAGCGGTAGATTTCTTCTGATCCCATGCACAGCGAGGCGACGACTTTGCCGGGGAGGAGGGATTTCCTTTTATTGGTGATGACTTTTTTTTCCAGCAAAGGGATAAACGCATCCGTAATGAGCTGGGTATGGACACCAAGATCCTTTTTTGTGTCCAGGAAATTTAGAATCGCATTGGGGAGATGCCCGAAACCGATTTGCACGGTCGCACCATCATCTACCAGCTGAGAAACATAATGGCCGATCCGTCTGACGATCTCTTCGTCTTTGTTGCTCGGCAGGGCCAGAACCAATGGCTCTTCATGGACTACCAAATAGTCGATTTCATCCACGTGAACCACCGTGTCGCCCCAGGTCCGCGGCATGTGGCTGTTCACCTGGGCAATAACCAGGCCCGCATTCTGCATGCCGGATTTGGTTACATCTACGGAAACTCCTAAACTGCAATATCCGAACGCATCCGGTGGAGATACTTGAATCAAGGCCGCATCGATACCGATGCGCTGACTTGCGAAAAGCCTCGGAATCTGTGAAAGATAGGCAGGCACATAATCAATTTTACCTTCAAAAGCGGCCTTGCGCATGGCTTTGCTGATAAAAAAAAGCTTCAGGGAAAAGTTTCTCAGAAAAGAGGCATCATCTATATATTTCGAAAACGTGTGCGAGAGCATTTGGTAAATCATGATATCTTTTATGCTCTTGTCCCCTACCATTGTGTTTATAAGATGCTGGGGTTCTCCGCAAGCAGAGCCGACAAAAACCCGGCTGCCATTTCTGATTTTTGACATCGCGACTTCAGCATCAACCAATTTTTGCGGGCAACGGCTTTTGATCCGGTCAACCCAATCCATCCTTGTCTCCTCTTTGTAGGGCGGTCAAATAATCCTTTTTGATCCTTTAAGATATTCCAAATCGCCCTATAAGGCAACTTCTTTATATTGACCTCGGCTCCCAAGACTGTTACCCTGCTTGATTATGACGTCCGGGTACCGCAGTCCGCTAGTAACCGTCGATATCATTATCGAGATCAGCGGCGGCATCGTTTTGATCGAAAGGTCGAACCCACCGTACGGCTGGGCTCTTCCGGGCGGGTTTGTGGATTACGGTGAATCGCTAGAAGTTGCGGCGCTGAGGGAGGCCAAAGAGGAGATATCACTTGATGTTCACTTGAAGGAACAGTTGCACAGTTACTCTGCTCCGTCTCGCGACCCGCGCCAACACACGATTACAACCGTATTTGTTGCTACGGCTCAGGGAATTCCAAAGGCCGCCGATGACGCGAAAACAGCAGAAATTTTCGGGGAAAAAAAGCTCCCAGCCCCCATTGTCTTCGATCACGCCCGGATAATTGAAGATTATTGGAACTACAAAGAGGGGAAGCCTCTAAGAACCATCTATCAGAATGAGTTGTTGATATCAGGATGAAATCGACCAAATCACCGGAGATGCACAGGCCATTTAAAAACCTCAAATCACTTTTGAAAGATCTGTCTCTTCGTCCTCCTGTCGTTCCTACACCCACGCCGGTATACCAACCGCCGTCGCCGAAAAATGAAGACCTGCTTTTTCGCGAAGCCATGTCCGGTGTTAAACCACTCGTTTCAAAAAACACTATTATGCCGTTGTCGCCGGAGCCCCCACGAAACCGGATGGCGAAAGCAAATGTGGATCCGGAAAGAGACGTAATCAAGCTTCTTGACAACCTCATTAAACGTGGCGAAGGTTTTATCGTTGCCGATACGCCCGAGTATATGGAAGGGAGTGGCTACAACGAAAGTCGAGAACTCACCCGTCGGTTGCACCGCGGTCAATTCTCTATTCAGGATCATGTAGATCTTCACGGACTTAATGTCAGTGGTGCCCGGGAGGTGTTTGAAAACTTTCTAAAAGAAGCCATAACGACGGGCAAAAGGGCCGTTCTAGTTGTTCACGGCCGCGGTCTTTCCTCCCCTCATGAACCGGTCCTTAAGACCAAGGTTTACGAATGGCTCAGTTGCGGCCCCTTCCGAAAATGGGTAATGGCGTTTGCCAGCGCCCGGGAATATGACGGCGGCGCGGGTGCCACCTATGTTCTCTTGAGACGGCGGCCCTTGACCAAACGCTTCCGAAAAAAAGCCTTCTATCAGAAAAAAAGCAAAAACTTTTCTTGACAAGGCGATTTTTTGTAATTAGCTTCCATGGATTTTAGAGACCTGTCCAATCCCTCCGGGGTGCCATATTTCCCTACGAGGGATTTTTTATTCATAATAGGGTCGTTCCAATGGTGAAAAGATAATGGAAAATAAAATTCACAAGGTCCGCAACCTCGGTATCAGTGCTCATATCGATTCAGGGAAAACAACCCTAACCGAAAGGATTTTATACTACACCAAGCGGATACATAAAATACATGATGTAAGAGGCAAAGATGGTGTCGGCGCAACCATGGATTCCATGGAGCTTGAAAAAGAGCGCGGCATCACCATCGCATCGGCGGCTACCTTTTGCAAATGGAACGAACATGAAATCAACATTATCGATACGCCCGGACATGTCGACTTTACGATTGAAGTGGAACGGGCCTTGTGGGTTCTCGACGGAGGAATTCTGGTTTTATGCGCTGTGGGCGGGGTACAATCCCAATCCATTACCGTCGATCATCAGATGAAAAGATACAACGTCCCCGGAATCGCCTTTATCAACAAATGTGATCGAAACGGGGCCAATCCACTGCGTGTCCTCGATCAACTCCGCAATAAGCTCCATCACAATGCCGTGGCGATGCAGCTTCCGATCGGTCTTGAAGCTGATTTTGAAGGTGTTGTCGATCTGGTCAGAATGCAGGCCGTCTATTTTGACGGACCGAACGGCGAATCAATACGGATTGAAAACATCCCTTCACCGTTACGCCCGTTAGCAAATCAAAAACGTGAGGAACTGATCGATGCCGCGGCCATGTTCTCCGATGAGCTTACCGAAGCCGCGCTTGAGGAAGAAGAAATCGCTCCCGAGCTACTTTTGTCAGCCGTACGCCAGGGTACGCTTGCCCGCCGGCTTACGCCGGTCTACATGGGTTCAGCGTATAAAAACAAGGGCGTGCAGCCACTCCTTGATGCTGCCGTCCATCTATTGCCCTGCCCGCTGGACGTTGAAAATCAGGCCTTTGACACCCAAAACGAAGAAACCCCCGTAATCCTTCAAACGGATTCCCAAAAATCGCCCGTGGCGTTAGCCTTCAAAGTTGAAGATCGGCCCTATGGGCAGCTGACTTACATACGCGTTTATCAAGGGAGTATCAGAAAAGGCGATACAATCATCAACCTTCGTACCGGAAAAAAAATCAAGGTGGGCCGCGTAGTTCGGATGCATGCCGATCAAATGGAGGATATCGCAGAAATCGCCGCCGGATACATCGGAGCACTCTTCGGCATTGACAGCGCCTCGGGCGACACACTGGTCTCCCCGGGCACCCATCTGACCATGACTTCCATATACGTTCCTGAACCGGTAATATCTCTGGCCATTTCTCCCCAGGATCACAAATCTGAAATCAGCATGTCAAAAGCACTCAATCGTTTTAGCAAAGAGGATCCCACCTTCAAGACATATGTCAATCAGGAAACCGGCGAAACGATCATTTCCGGTATGGGTGAATTGCACCTTGAAATTTATATTGAACGCATACGCCGCGAATACCAGGCTGCGGTTTCCACCGGGATTCCGCGTGTTGCCTATCGGGAAACCATTACCGAAAAGGCTCTATTCAATTATACGCATAAGAAACAAACTGGCGGGGCGGGCCAATATGGCCGTGTGGCCGGTTACATGGAGCCGATTGCAGACCAGGAATTTGTTTTTGAAAGCAAAATTACGGGGGGAGCCATACCGACCCAATTTATCCCGGCCTGTGAGAAGGGTTTCCGAAAACTGCTCCTAAAAGGTCCCAAATTGGAATTTCCGGTCACGGGGATCAAGATCGTAATTAACGACGGGGCCTCGCACGCGGTAGACTCTTCGGAAATGGCGTTTCAGGCGGCCGCCAGAGGCGCATTCCTGGAAGCTTACGCCAAGGCCAAAGCGGTCATTCTAGAACCGGTTATGAAAGTGGTCGTGGAAACACCGCCCGAATTTCAAGGCGCGGTGATGGGTTCTTTAAATCAGCGCCGCGGCATTATTGTCGGCTCACAGGACGAAGGCTATCTTTGCGCCATTGAAGCGAACATTCCGCTGGGTGAGATGTTCGGATATGCCACGGTTTTGAGATCTCTCACCAAGGGTAAAGCGCAATTTACGATGGAATTTTTATCTTATAAACGGGTTCCGGAAAATATTATTGCCGAAATTGCCAAGCAAGCAGCAGAAGATAAACAAAGTGTGGCCTAATAAAGAAATCCGGGGCAACATAATTAATCTCAAGGACAGGAGTTTTGCCATGTTGAAAAAAGATCTCATTCTCCGCAACCCTTTGAGTTTTTTAGGCGATAAGTCCAAAACTCTTCTACATCCGGGAGAGTTCGGTGCCATTTCGGCCCGTGCCGGCGTAGGCAAAACAGCGTTTATCGTTCAGCTTTCCCTACACAGCCTTCTTCAAAACCACAGCGTTCTGCATATCAGCTTGAACGAACCGATCAGCAAGGTTAGTTTATGGTATCAAGAGGTTTTCCACCATCTCACACCGCAGTATAACGCAGAACAAATGCAGCAGCTGTGGGACACAATTATCCCTTACCGATTCATCATGACTTTCAATGCCGAAGGTTTCCTTGTAGCAACTCTTGAAGAAAGGCTTACTGATCTCAAAGAGCAGAATATTTTCTCCCCGCGATTGATTATTATTGACGGATTTCCTTTTGATCACGCGCGGCAGGAAGAGCTTCGGAATTTGCGCTCTTTGTCGCAAAAATACGCCTCACCGATCTGGTTTACGATACGAACCCACCGCACTCAGCCGGCCGATTCCGAAGAAAGCCCTTCCTCACTCGAGCAACTGGCCGAATTATTTAGCATGATTATCCAACTCCAGCCACAAAGTGATGAAATCTTTGTCAAGGTAATAAAGGGCACACCTGCACCAAAGGATAACCGCCAGCTTTTTCTCGATCCCTCCACGATGCTTATCAAAGACAAATTGTAAGCGCTCACTAATTTATCCGACTTTGAACTCTGAACCTGTTAACGGTTACAAGAATTGAAAGCAGTGTTTCTTGCTTCGTATTGACTTACGGTGTTTTGTCTTGTATGTTCCGGCCAAGTTAAAATGGAATTTCTTCTGCTAGGAAGGATACGTTTACGGCATCGGGTCACAGCCCGGCAATGAACCTTTTAAGCGTTTAGCAATGATTATTTTTCGCGGGAGCCAAAATGACTCAGTGCATTTTGCTTAATGCCGATCACACTTTTCTTAATATAGTGGACTGGAAAAGGGCGCTGTGCCTTACGGTAAAAGGCAAAGTTCAGGTACTAAAATACTCTGAAAGAATCATCAAAAGCGGTGAGGGACTGGAAATGAAAGTCCCGGCTGTAATGAAACTGATCAAGCTCATTCGAACCCTATATCGAAACAAGGTACCCTTTAGCAAAAAAAATGTTCTCGTGCGCGATGGGTTTAAATGCGCCTACTGCGGATCGGATCGGGAAAAATTAACACTCGACCACATCGTTCCAAAATCCAGAGGAGGGAAAACCAACTTTGAGAATTGTGTCGCCTGTTGCAAACCTTGTAACAATCGCAAGGGGGGGGGTACGCCACGCGAGGTCGATATGTACCCCAAAGTGAAAGCCTACCCCCCCACGATATCAGAATTTTTAAGGCTTAAAGTTCAACGCCTCGGCATCAACCAAGTTCTAAGAGACCTTGGGTTATATTGAATACCACTACTTACGCAGCCGTATAGAGTCCTCGGCCCACGCGCTTGATCAAACCTCTTTTAAAAGCTCTATGGATAATATTACTTATTTTCTTATCATTAAAACCTGTCCTGGCTTTTATTTTGGGAACATCGGCTCCTTTTTTATAACGCTTAATGACTTGAAAAACTTTGTCGGAATCGGTTTGGGGGGCTTTTTTCTTTTTTGCAGCTATCTTCGGGGCCGCTTTTTTGACAACTTTCTTCACAACTTTGGGGGTGGCTGTGGCGGTTTTCTTGGCGACTCGCTTTGGGGCAACTTTCTTGGCGACTCGCTTTGGAGCTGCTTTGCTTTTTTTGACCTGAGGCTTCTTTTCCGTTTGCGCTAGTGTCGCAACCAGGCCATCGACTTTCTTGGATAGCGTATCAAGCCCTTTGACTACTGCCGTCAAATCCCTTTTCAAATTCGTCATTTTGAAATCCTCCTTTTTAAATTCGCTTCATCTATAATTCATCTTCCACTTATTTAACGATGATAATAAAACGAGAAAAGCACTTTGTCAAGTCGTATCAATAAAGAATGCTATTTCTCTTTGTAGGAGTAGAGATTACTTAAGGATTGGTGACGGAATGGATAAATTCGTTGATTTTCTTGTGTACCTTCCAAGCCCCATCACCGCGCAGGATCCCGTGACGTTTAAAGTTGAAGAGAATATATTGCTTTCCATCCGACCCCAGCAACTCAAAAATCCTTTTAGAGCCTTTTGGATTGACTACCGGATCACGATTCGCTTGAGCAACAAGCACGGGTAGCTTCAAATTCGTTAGGCGTGGTTCAAGAGACTCCATCAGCCGTTCAATCTCCCGAACGCCTGATATAGGATTGCGAAAGTAGTTGATATCAGGATTCTCGGGGTTGTTGTCTACAAATTCTTTTTGAGCCTCATCTAAATGAATGGTTTTCATCAACCGATTCCATGCGTCAACCGCGGGCACCAGTCGGGCAGCCAGGTCTTGAAGCCTTAGAGGCGGCGCAACTGCAAAGACTCCTTTTAAGTCATCAACCCGCAATGCCAGATCGAGAGCCAGGCCGGCACCGGTTGAAAATCCGCCTACCACAACTTGTTTGCATATATTGCGAATAACGGCACACCCGTCATCGAGGGATCGTCGCCAGTCTTTATAGGTTCTGATAGCTAAATCATCGGGAGTAGTTCCGTGGCCTTTCAGACGGGGGGCGAAGACCCAATATCCTTTTTGAGCGAGATAAAGCGCCAATTCCTTTACCTCAAGGGGAGCCGCCATATAGCCATGGACTAAAAGCACACCGACTTTTCTTGATCTTCCCTTTAGCAAAAAGGGCCGGCCGACATCTCTGGATTTAGATTCCTCTTTTCTGTAAAATTCCTTATAATCAGCATAAAACTCTCGCAGGATCTTCTCCATAAGATGTTTGACGATTTTTCTCTTTAACCAAAACCGGGGCGTAAGCGCAGTCCACCGAATGGAGCGTTGCAGAATAGAAAGAGGTTCGACCTCATTGGCCATGACCGCTATGGGATTATCGATCCGGACCCGATGAAAATCAAATGCCGAATCAAACTTAGACTTATTCTTACGCAAAAGATTTCCGTTCTGGGTTAAAACCTCCTTTTCAAGCGCAATGTTGATAAAATCACGGTAATGGTGAAATCGATCATCGGTGAGAAGATGTGCCTGATCCGCCTTGAGGTTTTGGTGGATATGTGTTTGTGCATTTTGGAGGCTGGACGTCGCAACCCAAAATACCCTTCGACGCAGATCATAGGAATCGATTACAGCGAACGGTGTGCGTTTGAGGATGGCCGCCAACAGATGGTCAAGGTTCACTGTGGTCATGTTGTAAATAGCAGCCATATAACGCTGCATCAGGCTCTGAGCCTCTTTCCTCATCGTTGGAACCGATGTAATTTGATCATCAAAATCAATCTTGTGTCGGGAAGATATGTCTTTATCAATCTCGGCACATTGTAAACATTCGATTACTCGAATCGGTTTTCCGAAACGGATGTTTATGTCGACGCCCTTCAAAAGCATGGTCCCCTCGGTCATCAGCTCTTCCATCATTCTGGGCGGAATATCATCCATATAGCGTTGCGCCAGCCGGGTAATCGCGTTTTCATGTGCTCTTAAAGGATAATAAGTGATATTAACTGGAACGATATAGGTGTTTTTGTCCAGTACCGCGTCAAGAGTTTCGATCTGGAAAAGCGTCATCAGACGTTTGGCTTCATCAGGATTTTCCTCAGACATTCGCCGCAACCGTTCACGATAGAACTCTGTTCTCAGTGCCAAAGTCGCCGCGCCGGTATGCGGAGGGCTTTTACCGTCGGGAGATGCTACCATAAAACGGCCCTTTTCAAATATTTTCTTACTCTTTACCATCCGGCCCTCAGGAAAAATAATCCATGGCGACTCACCGGTTAAGAGCGATTTTACAACCAGGCGGTCGCGGTCGGGATTTCGGGTCGAAACCGCCCCCAGTTGCTCGAGAAATCCTCCTAATGCACCTTTGAAGAGGGTATAATCGGCCAGCGACCAGACCGGTTTGCCGGTTAATTGAAACAAATGATACGGCAGAAACAGTGTTTCAATGCGGGTAAAGTGATTGATGACAAAGATAATTGCGCCTTTGGGAATGTTTTCCTGACCGTCGATAACAGCCTTTGTTTTTGAAAAAGCAGTAAGCGCCTTGATGGCCAGGCTGGTTGTTCGGTAGGCAAAAGGATTCATACGACCGTCCTGATCAGGGTGATTCTGTTCTGACCCACATATAAAATATTATCAAATATTTGTAGAAA
>CAZHAH010000121.1:0-17975 GCA_964530095.1 uncultured Desulfobacteraceae bacterium
AGCTGACTGGAAAGCAAATTTTTACTTGACTTTCCTCTGATTAACTCAATTAAGGCCGGTGTTCGTTTCCCGGCTATCCATAAGCAGCTCATTTGCCGCAATCTCTTCGGCCTCTTTTAGGGCCTCGGGGGCGTTGATATTAAAAAATGAAACAAGATCAGGATCTGCTTGGCGCAGCAAATTTTCGGGGATTTTATTGACGCGTTTATTTCCAAACACTCTGATAATTTTGACTTTTTCTTGAATCAGATATGGCTCGATCTTACTTATTGTTTTTTTTGAATAAACGGCGCAAAGCGGTTCGAGGCCGGCCTTTGTTTCGGGGATGGTTAGGTCGGCCTTAGGGTCGGTTTGATCAAGTATTTTTTGTACCAACGCTTTTTTTAAAAAGGGTGTATCACAGGCAGTAACGAAAGCAAAAGGATTGGTGGCATAATAAAGACCGGCATGAATCCCGGTCAGCGAGCTGCGAAACGGAAAGAGGTCAGCGACTATTTTGAGATCCCATTCCAGATACGGAAGCGGGTCGTTGGTAACGAGGATGATTTCGTCAAATAGCGTTTGAAGAACGTCGTAAACGCGGTCAAGGATCCGTTTCCCGCCACAGTGAATAAAGGCTTTATTTTTGCCTCCGAATCGCTTATTGAGACCGCCGGCTAAGATAATTCCGGAACAGGGAATTTTCATATCATAGACCTTGTGAGCTATATGTTACCTGAAGCTGCAGGGAAAAGACCAAAGGGTAATCGAAATTATTGCGGGTACAATAGGAGAAATGGCCGTCAAAATCAAGGCCAATACCTGAATTTTGCACGAGAAAAATTCTTATCAGTTTTTATGCAATATTCAGGCAATAACTTGATATATTACCTTAAATATGCATAAGCAAGTTGGAAAAAACGATAATGACAAACAGGTAACACAATGGGTACCAAAGAACATAAGCAAAATGCACCGAGACAAGTCAAAGTCGGCGTCATAAGCGTTTCATCAACACGCACAGTCGCCGACGATGAAAGCGGCCATTGGATAAGAAAGCGGATAGTCAAGGAGGGGCACCAGGCACTCTTTCATCAGGTGATTGCGGACGATGGGGAGGCCATCCGAGAATTCGTTTTGAGCGGAATTCAGGAACTAAGGCCCCAGGTGATCCTGGTGACGGGTGGAACCGGAATAAGCGCCAAAGATGTGACCATTGAAGCGCTGCAGCCCTTATTTGAAAAAGAACTGACCGCTTTTGGTTCAATTTTTGCCGGTCTCAGCTTTGAACAAATCGATTCTGCCGCAATATTATCAAGAGCGACCGCAGGCATCATCGACCGCACGGTCATTTTTTGTATCCCCGGAAGTCTGAAAGCGTGCAAACTGGCCTGCAACGCTCTGATTTTGCCTGAATTGGGGCATCTGGTAAAACACATAGACGAAGCTTAATTGGTTTTGTCTGGATAAGGACACAACCGATTGATGGGACACAGCGGGCATTTAGGTTTACGGGCCGGGCAGATTTCTCGCCCAAAATAAATCAGATGCAAAGAAAAATCGTTCCAGGCCTTTTTAGGTATGATGGCCATCAGATCAAACTCGATCTTTACCGGATCTTTATTTTCGGTAAGCCCCAGCCGCCTTGATATTCTACCCACATGTGTGTCCACAACCATTCCCGGGATCCCAAACGCGGCACCCAGTACCACGTTGGCGGTTTTGCGCCCCACCCCAGGGAGTTTGACAAGCTGATCAAGGGTATCGGGAACCTGTCCGCCAAAGTTTTCCACAAGTGTCTCTGAACATTTTTTGATGCTTTTGGCCTTATTGTGGAAAAAGCCGGTCGGACGGATGAATTCTTCGATTGTTGCCAGCGACGCTTGTGCAAAGTCGCCGGGTGTCTTCAAGGTTTCAAAAAGCGTTGCGGTGACCCTGTTGACCTGATTGTCGGTGCACTGTGCCGACAGAATCGTGGCAATCAGAAGCTCAAACGGGTTGTTATAATTAAGAGCAGTCTTCACATGCGGGTATTGCGTCCTGAGTATCTGTCGGATTTTGTTTGTTCGCGCTTTTAATTGCATTGCAGTTTCTATCCTGTCACAACCCTAAGGGATAAATGTTTCAACAAATTTGACTGTACCGTTTCCAAACTGGGTCATCGTATCGGCGGCTATGCTTAGTCCATTATTAATATGCGCTATGTCGATGCCGGGTACGGCATAGGCATAAAAAAGAACCTTATGCGTATCCTCGGAAACGCGCGTCTTTTCATCAGCCCCCTGACACAGGACACACACGATTTCCTCTTCGTCCCGCAATACGATCTCACCCGGTTTTGTTTTAAACTCCTGGCCGCCCATACCCCGGCAATTTTCGCCCTCAGCCGCGACATCCAGTGTCAGGGAACCATCAAAACGATCAAAATCGGTAACCGCCACCAGAATACCGGCACACATTTCGGCCATAATGTGCGCATCGACCATGAGGTCATACCGGGGGAAACCGCTATGGATGGTCCTTTTTAAATGTTTGGGTAAGGGACACGGATGACCGAAATCTTGGAAAAATCGATCATAGATATCGATTCGGGCGGTGATCCGGGCCAGGGTTTCGCGTTTGCGCATTTTGCGCAGCAGCTTGCGTTTGTACTGATCGAACCCGGGTGGGTTGGCAAAGTTTTGACATTCCGATATCAGGGTCAACCCGAATCCGACCCCGGGATAATGCGTTTTGTATGCTTCTGAAAAAGAAAAAAGGTCCATTTCTCACCCTATTTCATTTATTGGCAATTACGACCATACGATTGGTCATACATCCGTAATCCGCTTTTTCTTTATGTATTTCAAGATCCTTCTGAATATTCACCGATGTAAAACCAACCGATGTTAGGAGGGCGGTGATTTCTTCGGCACTATAAAGTCGGGTGCAATAGGTTTCATCCCGAATAAGCCCTTTTGTTTTTGAAATAACCATTTCGCGGGCGTACATAACCGACCCAGCCAACCTTCTTTGGCGACAAACCACCATTTCTTGATCTGCCTCATGCCAGGATTGAGGGGTGAAATGGTTTAGAACGTATTCCTGATTCGGCAGATCCAGCAAAAGAGATCCTTCGGGTATCAACAGCCGGAAGGCCTCACACAATATTTTCTGATCATCCTGGGGGTCGATAAAATAGCCGAAAGAACTGGCCATAACAATAATAATGTTATAGTTTTGAGCCGGCAAACACGTATTTCGCGCATCCTGGCAGACAAATTGAATATTGAGACCTTCTTCTTCCGCAATTTCCTTTCCCATGCAAACCAGAAAATCTGAATAATCCAAAACCGTGATGTTTTGAAATCCACGGCGCGACAATTCCAGGGAGTGGCGCCCCTGCCCACCACACAGATCTAAAATAGAATCAGATTTGTCGAGCCCAAGGGTATGGACTAAAAAATCGATCTCTTTGCAGGTGAGCTCATTATCGCATACGGAGCGGGCGTCGGTGATCAGATAAATCTCATCAAACAGCCGTTTCCACCAATCAGGCGCTACCGTGAGCATCATCATACCTCATTTAATAGGTCGGCTCCAAAGCTGAACAAACCGTCGGAAACCATCAGCGCCGGGCGACCTTGCCAGGGTTGACTGAGGGCCAATTCCCTCTCTTCCGCACTTATTTTGACCACATGATCCAACTGACCCTCACGCCAGATTTGTTCAAGTTTGACGGCATCCTGCCAGAGATTGTGCGCATATCGATTAAGGTCGGCCAGATGGTTGACCGTGAGGAGCCTGGGTCTGAGAGGGATCATAATCGGACCCAAAAGATAAGTGAATCCCATTTCGACGGCCTTTCGATTAATTTCATCCTGAATCTGCGCAAAGGCCTGATAACCAAGCTTCAAAAGCGCTTGATTAATTTTGTTCACCGCAGTGCGGGAGGCCATCTTACTCTTTAAAACAGCGATTGGCTGAACTCCCCCGCCGGAGCCCACATTGGTGGGAACACCGCCAAAACGAGCTAAAAAGCCCTGGAGTCCTTCGTCGGTGATAAAACAACGGAAATCGGTTTGCCACTCTTTTAGAAATAGGGATTGTTCGTCTTCTAGAGGCCAGGTGCTTTCCTCGGACCAAAGCCCTAATGGGATTAATTGCTGAACGATATAATTGCCTGCGTCTAAAGCCGTTTGAATATGTTCCTGGGGATTTCCAGCCTTGCACCCCACAAAGATTCCATGACCCGAATATCCATGTGCCGGTTTGAGAACCAAGTCCTTCCAGTGTGTTGCGGTCCATGAAACCAGATCTTCTATGGGCTCTTCACCGGGTCCTGTCGTGCGACGAGAAAAAAATTGTCGTGTCCAGGGTGTATGCTGAACCGAATCATGGCTCAACAGGTTTTGGTATTTAGCGGTGATAACTTCAAAAAGCCCTTTAGCGCCCAAGGGCTCCATACCGCGCGGATTTACCAGAATGCCTTGTTGAATCGCCGCTTTGATAGGGGTAATATCTTCCTCCCGGGCGATTTTGAAAAGTACATTCATATTAAAATCCATGAAAATGGCCGTGACTTCCGTATTGCGGCAATAAACCTTTCCGTTTTTTAAAGCAAGATGGCTCGGTCCGGCTAAAGACGCTTTGACGTTTTCTATTTGGTTCAGATAGCTCACAAAATTTTTATTTTCCAAAACAACGTCTAAAGTTTCATTTTCTGCCAGGAGTACCGCATGAACCGGGTTGCGGCCATGGCAAAGATTGTGGGCCCGTAATATCATGCCTGCAAATCCCGGCACGGCATTGATCTGGGCATGTTTAAAATCAAGCTCGATGTCTATCTCAATGTTTTCATTAATCAGATCCCAGGCCATTTTCCCCAAAATTTGGGCAATCCGCTGATACTCCCAGCCCCCGGGACTCCCCATGTTCCATTCGCCATGATAACCTTTAACGGTTTGCATTCAATTTCTCCAGCACTTGGGCCTTAATTGGTTTCTCTTCGCTATGCATCCTGCACATGAGCCCCGAAACTGAACAGGCCATCAGAGGCGATCAGGGCCGGTGAACCTCCCCAAGGCTGCATCCGGGCAATTTTCATCTCGCCCCTACCCATCTGAACCACACGATCCAAGCTCCCTTCCTGCCACACCTTTTCAAGCACTAAGAGATCTTTCCAGAGGAAGGTGCTGTACGCCTCTAAAGCAGCCAGATGTTTTTGGGTAATAATCCGAGGCCTTAGGGTTGTGGGCGTAGGTCTTTTCAGATAGGTGTGCCCAAGCTCCAACCCCTTGCGATCAACCTCTTCTTGGATCCCCATAACGGTGGCATACCCCAGCTCAATGATGACGTCGTTGATTCGAAGCACAGCTTCCCTAATCGGGATTTGCGTTTTGAGAATGGCCACGCCCTGGCCACCACCCCCTGCACCAACATTTGTGGGTATGTCGCCGAATCGGGCTAAAAACCCGATCAACCCTGTATCGTCGATAAAACAGCGGAAATCTGTCTGCCAATGTTTTAGATTTAATTCCTGATCCTGTTGATCCAGCCATGGATACGCCTCGGCCCAGAGCCCTTTGGGGACGAAAGACTGTACGATATAGGGTTCGCTTCCTAGCGCCTTTTGAATGTCCGCATCGCGGGATTCTCTCTGGGGCCCTACAAAAATACCCTTGCCGGAAAAACCATATACCGGCTTCAATATTATTTCTTCCCAATGGTCCCGGGCCCATTGCGGAAGATCGGAAATGGGTTCGCCACCCGGCCCTGTGGTCTTGCGGGGATAAAACAGACGCGTCCAGGGCGTATGCTTGACCGTGGATGGGGAGAGAAGGGCGCTTAACTCTCCGGTGACAAGTTCAAAGGATCCTTTGGCTCCCACCGGCTCCATGCCCCTTGGGTTAACCACGATTCCTTTCTTGATCGCGGCCATTAACGGTTCGATATTATGGTTTTTC
Source organism: uncultured Desulfobacteraceae bacterium (assembly GCA_964530095.1). Classification (GTDB taxonomy): domain Bacteria; phylum Desulfobacterota; class Desulfobacteria; order Desulfobacterales; family CAZHA01; genus CAZHAH01. Next base: position 5,925 of record CAZHAH010000121.1, read on the forward strand.
CCAATTTTCAAAAGGACGTCATTGTTAATATCCAGAAAGATGACCGTTACCGTCTCCCCCCGGTACGTAATATCATCGCCGTTCTGTTCCAACGCCTCCGGACAGGTTAGGGCCGCCTTTACCCCCTCCATCCGGTCCAGATAAGCTACCAAATTGATATTCTCTGTGACCTTATCAAGTGTTTCCTCCTCGGCTACAAGGAGAACGAATGGTTTCTGCTGCTGGAACCGAATCCGGTGGGCTCGCAACAACATATCCATAAAAGAGGGAACCGGGTTTAAGAAAGGATGTTCAAAACTCAATTCAATATCGATTTCTGCGACTTGCTTCACTCTTTTCCAACACAGCTTTCCCCGTTCCTGGGCCATCCGTTGATATTCCCAGCCACCCGGGCAACCCAGATTCCATTCGGCATGATATCCTTGAAAGATCGGCATCATATTTTACCTAGCCTTTGCCACGCTTGGCACCTGCCTCTAATCTTCTCTCAACAAGATGAAAAGGGAGTTGCCCCCCACTCAGGAGGGTGTCATGGAAATCTTTAATCCCGAGCTGAGAAGAGAACTGCTCCCGCAGTTCGGTAATCTCATGGTTTCCCATAAAATAACATAGCTGATATCCGGGTGTCAGCGCAAATCGCCGCATCTGACGCCGGGCCCTTTGCCCGGAAAATCCGAGGGTTTCGACTTTTTGGGCCGCCTGATCTAAAGTGATCTTTCCCGTCTGGAGTTTGATATCGAGCTCGGCTCTCAGGTTGCGCCAGAGCTGGCGTTTCAGCCCGATGAGTTTCAAACGTGGATTCTGGATATATCCCAGCTCATCCAGAAGCTGCTCTGCATAGCAGGCCCAGCCTTCATAAAAGAGAGGCGATTCGATCTGGCGGCGAATCGGATTCAAATGATGAATACGAAGATGATCCAGTATATGATGCCCCGGGTAGGATTCGTGGGCACAGAGGTAAGGGCGATGTCTGGAAATAAGTGTCAGGTCTTCTTTTCCCGGGGTTATATAGAATGTACCTTGGTCCCGGGCGGCGCCGGTTAAAGGGGCCCGATAGGCGGCCGCCGCCCTCAGGGATTGAAGAAAAGCCGGGGTGCGGCATACCGTGAGTCTTTCATCTGCAGGAAGGGTCATAACATCTCGTGAATAAAAGAAATGGCGCAGTTTCTGAACTTCCCTGCGATACTTGGATAAGATACCTTCAGTGGACGATACCCCGGGACGCTTTTCATAAATGATCTCGTTCCAGGTCTTATGGCGGTCAATTTTGCGGGCAAGCGTATCGAGTTTTTGCAGATTTGTGTTGTAGGCGGTCTGTGTGGTCTCCAAAATCTCAGCGAGGGTTTTGGGATACCCCAGGCTAACAGACAGGATTTTTTTGAGATGCTGTTTCCCAACGGTAAATGAGCCCCTAACGGGCAGCTTTTGCAATCCTTTTTTGAAAGCTTGCCATGTTTCCAATAGATCTTTATTTTTTGTAAGAAGTTTTTCATTCTTGCCGAGCGTTTCCTCAATAAAGGCCGGGATGTCATGGATGTGGTAGTGAATCACATCCTGGGTCATATTTATGGCAACCTCTAATGAAATCTCGGAAGGGGATTGAAGATTTTTAGACGCATGCTTAAGAAAGGAGGGAATTTGGTAAAATACAGCGAAAAGATCTGCTTTTATCTTATCTGCGGCGCTGTTGGTTTCTGAAAGTATACGATCTATTGCAAAAAGCGGAATTTTGATATAAAGCGTCGGATCGATTCGCCAGACTTTCACTTCGTCAAATTCTCGTAAAAAACTTTCCATGCTCTGTTTGAGCAGAAGTCGATCTGTCTCTCCCTCAAGATCATCGGACTTCACACTTGAAACTTCACCCAGGAGGTTTCGAACATATGTCACATGGTCCAGTATTTTATCCGGGTGCAGATTGTCCAAGATGTCGAGATATTGAATGGCAGCCTCTGAACGGGGGAAAAAATAAAATTCGTCACTGGCGCACTGCTGAGGTAAAGATTTTCCAAGATAACGGAAGTAGTCGGATGCGATGCTTTGAAGAGACCTTTTTTCGGATGGCATAAAGCCTATTGGTCCTTTTTTAAGTATTATTACAAACCTATTAAGGATAGTGTCCATCCACGACTAAATAAAGACATTCTAAAGTGTCCAATTCAGAAATGCGGATTTTTGCCGAAGAACTTCGTTCTTCATAGTTGGTGTTGGACAAGGCCGCACAAGGGTTTGCGGTGAGGCGTACTCAGTGTACGTCGCAACCGGAAACACGCGGAGAACGCCGTACAACGCAAAAAAGACCATTTATGATTGGACACTTGGTTAACATAAAGCGAAAAGATTGGCAGGTCCAGCAAAAAATTGACTGAAAAATAAGCGGCTTGCGAGAATAAAAAACATGATTAATCGTCGGGAAAAAATAAAAGCTTTGGGTCTTTGTTCCGGTGGCCTGGACAGTATGCTGGCAGGCCTGGTGCTGCGACGGGAGGGGATTGAGGTTGAATGGATCACATTTGAGACGCCGTTTTTTTCATCAGCCAAGGCGCGCAAGGCATCGCGGATGACCGGGATTCCTATAACCGTAAAAAATTTTACACCGACCTATCTTAAAATGCTTAAGAATCCCCCCCGGGGGTATGGGCAACATATGAATCCCTGTATGGACTGTCATGCCTTAATGTTTCGAAATGCCGGGAAGATTATGGAGCAGCGCGGCTTTGATTTTCTTTTTAGCGGCGAAGTGGTCGGACAACGACCCATGTCTCAAACCAAACCTTCCCTGCGCTATGTTGAGAAAACGTCCGGATATGACGGATATATTGTCAGACCCTTAAGTGCCAGAAGGCTTCCCGCCAGCATTCCCGAAAGAGAGGGTTTCATAAAAAGAGATGTTTTGCTCGATTTTGCGGGACGGTCGCGAAAGCCGCAACTTAAGCTGGCCCGGGAATTTGGAATCGTCGACTTTCCAACGCCGGCCGGTGGATGCCTCTTAACCGACGGGGCTTTTTCAACCCGATTGAAAGACTATTTCGATCATCAGGAGGTGTACTCCGAAAGGGAGCTTGAGCTGTTAAAATATGGCCGTCATTTCCGCTTGGACAACGACACCAAAGTCATCGTGGGTCGTACCCAAAAAGATAACGAAAATATCTTAAAACACCACGATCCTGAACGCGATACGGTTATCGAGGTCGAGGATTATCCGGGTCCGATTGTATTGATTCCGGGCGGGGGGCAAGCGGGATGCATCCCCCGAGCGGCAGCCATCTGCGTGGGATACAGCAAAGCTCCCAATGACCGGCAAAATAAGATCGCGGTCGTGACGCCGCAGAGCCGGGAAACGATTATGGTGAAAGGCGTGCCTCCGGCCGAAGTCAGAGACTATCTAGTGTCCATCCATAAATAGCATCTTTCGGCCCAGGATAGCGTTCTCGCATTTTTGCAATCCTCAACGTAGTCACGCTACGCCTGCGGTTGTAAAAATGCTGTGGCCTCGTCCTGAACCAAAATCTACCATTTCTGGATGGACACTATTTAATATAACTTCTATATGCGGTGGTATGGTTGAGCCGCTCTTTTGGGCTGCAAGTCCACGTTATTAAAGCTCGCGTAGCTTTTCGTTTAGATAACTGAACCTGCTTTCAACATAGTAGTCCCGGATATCGCTTTCTAAAATAGAACCCAGTTTTACTTTAAAGTCTTTGGCTTTAAACCCTTCTAGGCGCCTGTTAATTTTTGCTTTCTGCGCTTCGGTTATTTCTGGAAGGACAATCCCTTTTCGCAACAAAAATTCAATATCAAATCCGTCCCTCATTTCACCTCGTTCCAACAGCGCATTCACCTTGTTTTTCATGGTCTGCTCAAGGGTGTGGACTTTTAATATTACTTGTTTATTGCTGAATATCGAAAATGCAATCCTTTCCTGAAAATCGCATGGCCTGATTTCTTTACGTACTTCAATTTTAAGGCGCCGGGGATAATCAGCGGATCGGACTTCGAGTAAAAGGGTATAAAACTTATTCTGGGCATCGGTTAGATCATATTTTTGTTTTAACACCTGCTTTATCTTTTTGAAGAAAACATCGACAGAAACCGCTTTTACGAACCAGAAGTCGAGATCTGCGGAATATCGCTTAAGCTCAAAACATAGCCGAAGCATGGTCCCCCCGCCGAATACCAGCGGCTCCAGCAGCTTGGCATTCTTTAGCACTTCTAATGTTTCAATTTCAAATATCTCATGCTGCTGGAAAATAGTCATATTTCTCTAAGGTCTTTTTTGTTTTATCCGGAAAATTTGCAGCCGTCATTTGAAGCGCCTTCGCATTCAGCTTGCTAATGTCAATCGATGTCAGATCGAAATTGTATCTTCCGAGAGTCATCAGATAAATGGCGTCAAGGAATGCTTTCTCGGGGGTTGCCATAAAAAAGCCCTCCTTTTTTTCAAATCCGAGATACAGGGTCGGTTTAATTTTTGTATAGTTAAAGATGTTTTTTTGTATCTCGATCTCTTTTGTCCTTTTTAAAGCAATCGATTCAATATAATCCTGCTGAAGTTGGGTGGTAACCTGATAATAATCCATGGCCGACATCAGGGAGATATAGGATGGAACCTGGATCAGATTGGCAATCTGAAATTTTTCGGTTCGATCCAATCGATTCCAGGTTTCGTATCGCATGTAGATATTTCTTTTGATCCGTATTAAAATACCCTGAGCGGCGTATCGACAGGCAGAAACGCGGGCCGATTCCAAAGAAATTCCGAGTTCCCGGGCAATATCTTGATACCCGAAATATGTTTTGCTAATTTTATGTAGATCAAAACTTCGCATAGGTATATGAGGGGTCAGGGTGTTTTTTGAATGAAAAAAATACGCCCGAGCTCTCAGGTATATATAATTAACATGTTTGTTAATTAAGTATAATTAACTTTTCGGATTTTGTCAAGAAGGCTGGCTTTGTAAAGCGTCGGGACGATTTTAAGATATTGGGCGTTTTTTCCAGAGGCCGGCTATAATAAACCAGAAAAGGGACACGAGTTGGAGCCCCAGCATCAAGCCAAAGCCGGATTGGTAGCCGGCCGGCGCATAACCGCCATCGGCCGCAACCGGCCACTGATTGATGATGACACCGATAGCCCATTGCCCGGCAAAGGCTGCGACAAAAACCAGGAGATTGACACCGGTGGTCACCCGACCGGTTAGATGCTCCGGAAAATTCTGGGATAAACTTGCATAGGAAATAATGCCCGTTGTACCGGAAAAGCCGAAAAGGATCCACAAGGGTAATGCCCAGGTTCGGATTTCCAAGATAATAAACATCTGAACGAGCATGCAGAAGGTCATCCCGACTACGGCCGTTATGCGGGGCTCAATCCCTTTACGGCTCAACCGCTCTGCCAGTGTTCCCAACGTAATAAATCCGGCCACCATGGCAACGGCGATCCATAAGAGCACTCCGGCGACCCCTGTTCGATCCAGACCGGCCACATCCCGCAGCCACGGACCGGACCAAAGGCCCTGGATGGAGAGGAATGCAGCCTGGGACATGGTCGTCAAAGGCGCAATCCGCCAGAATTCCGAACTCGAAAAAACATGCATAACCCCCTGTACTTGATCTTTGAGGGTGGACTGCTGTTCCTGTTTTTTTTCCGGAACCACCCAAAACACAATGATCGAGGCTGCCAAGGTGATAGCGGCGATTATCGAGAAGATGCCACGCCAGTCAGTGATCCCCAACATGGCTTCAACCGGAGCGGTGGCCGTCAGTGCCCCCATACCCCCGGCCGCCATTTGAAATCCATTAATACGCGGCCACTGTTTTTTGGGAAACCATAATACAAAGGCCTTGAAGGCGGCCATCAAACAGGATGAAACGCCGAAACCAATCAATGCGCGTCCGATGACCAGCCCGGTAAGGCTTTCCGCTCTGGCAAAGACAAAAGCACCGAAGGCGGCAAAAAGAAGGAGCGCGGATTCGATCCTTCTGGGACCAAAACGATCCAGCAAAACCCCTAGGGGAAGCTGAAATGCGGCAAAGGTGATGAAATAGGCAGCCGTCAGCATTCCCAGCTGGGATGGATCCAGTGCCAGGTCAGCGGTCAGGTTCGGTGCAATGACGGCATTTACGACGCGATAAAGGTAGGAGAGAAAATAACCCAAGGCGAAAGGGATAAAAACGCAAAGCTTCTGTTTAAATGATACATCCATATGAAATTGATGATTTTAGATTGACGATTGGTGATTTACGGAAATCCATCAGGTTCCAAGCAAATTAACGCAGCGAAGCGAATTGTATATATCCCGGAAGACATCGTGTCAATACGTCACGCCGGCTTCATTCCCGCTTACCAAGGCTGCATCATTTATACAGGAAATTGTCTGGAATAAATAATGCTACTCGTTTAATGAAAATCATGAAAATCCCAAGCACCAAATTCCAGATAAATCCCAAATTCCAAGCATCAAACTCCAAATCCTAATGACTAAAACTATTTTGATTTTTCCATAATCAAGATCATATGCTGGTTTGTTATTTGAGATTTTGGTCATTGGTATTTGTTAGTTATTTGAGATTTGTTATTTGGAAATTTCATTATCTCATAGTTGACTTTGACGTTAACGTGCTGCTCACCCCCTGTCTTGTCACGTAGGCAAAATTCAGGTATAAATATTAAACTCAAATTGGGTGCAAGGGGGATCAATATGCCAAAACCGGGGTACGTCACGCAAAAGGTAACGCTCGGCAGAACGGGAATTCGTGTGCAAAAGCTTGGATTCGGCGGCATACCCATCCAGGTGGTGAGCGAAGAGCAGGCGGTTGAAACAGTACGCTATGCCGTGGAAACAGGGATCGATTTCATCGATACTTCGCGCCTTTATACCACCAGTGAAAAGCGGATCGGCCTGGCTCTGAAGCAAACCGACAAACCGGTGGTTATCGCCACAAAGTCAAAGGAGCGTACGGCGGACAAAATTCGATCCGATCTGGAATTGAGCCTCAAAACGCTTCAAAAAGATTACATTGATCTTTATCAGTGCCATTTTGTAGGGGATGATGACTACACAAAAATCATTTCGTCCGGAGGAGCCCTGGAAGGCTTACAGAGGGCCAAAGAGGAGGGGTTGATCGGCCACATGGGCATTAGCAGCCATGACTTGAATGTCCTGGGCCGCGTTGTTGAAGACGCTCTGTTCGATACCATCATGGTTTGCTATAGTTTTATGGAGCCGGCGGCAAAAGAAACGCTGATTCCCGAGGCCGTTAAGAAAGACATCGGCATTATTGCCATGAAACCGCTTTCAGGCGGCGTCATCGAAGCGCCAAACCTGGCCTTGAAATGGTCCCTTTTGGAGGAAAAAGTTCTGGTTCTGTGCGGAGTGGAGAACAAGGCGCAGATTGATGAAAACTGGGCCGTTTTCAGCGGCAGTCATCAACTGGACGCGGAAGAAAAACGCAAGATTGAAGAAATCCGAAGTCAGTATGACCGCAGCTTCTGCCGGCGCTGTGACTACTGCCAGCCCTGCACCGAAGGCATCAGTATTCAGATGGTCCTCGGAATACGATCGCAGGTTAAACGGATGGGTTCTGATATCCTGACCAGAGAACCGAGGATCGGGATGCTTGAAAAGGCGCGCAATTGTTCTGAATGTGAAGAATGTATGGCACGATGTCCCTATTTTTTGCCCATACCGGAACTCATCAAAGAAAACCTGCAATGGGTGGACAGTATGTTGAAAGCCATGTAATAACCGGATGGAGAGTATTTCAAATGACTCCCAAAGCGATTGCGGATTATTCGATCCTGGATCGGCCCGAGATTCTGATGTTTCTTTTTCATCCGCGTCCTGAGCCGCCGCAATCCGGCAGTTCGTCAGGCGCCGAAGATGTTCTCATTCCCGTGGCCGAAGGCATCCGGGTCGGCACCCGATTGCATATGGCGGCAGCTGAGGCGCCCAATATTCTCTTTTTTCACGGCAACGGTGAAATCGTGGCCGATTATGATGAACTGGGACCGCTCTACAATCAAATGGGGATCAATTTTTTAGCTGCCGATTACAGGGGATATGGAAGATCGACGGGGCAACCCACGGTGAGTGCCATGATGCAGGACGCCCACGTCATTTTTCAATTTATCAAAGACTGGCTCAATCAAAATCACTATTCAGGACCCTTTATCGTCATGGGGCGTTCCTTGGGCAGTGCTTCAGTTCTTGAGCTGGTTGATCACTATAAACCTGAAATTGACGGATTGATCATCGAGAGTGGCTTTGCCTATGCCGGTCCGCTTTTGCAGCTTTTGGGCATCAACCCGGCGGCAATGGGTTTTTCAGAAGAAACCGGTTTCCGGAACCTCGACAAAATCGGAAATTTCGACAAGCCGACCCTGGTGATCCATGCCGAGTACGATCACATCATCCCTTTTACCGACGGCCAAGCACTTTACGATGCATCACCCGCAAACGCAAAAACTTTACTCAAGATTCCGGGGGCCAATCACAATGATATTTTTGCACGCGGCCTATCGGAGTATTTACAAGCCATCAAAACCTTGACGGTGTCGTAGAAATCCCAACTTCTGCGTTATGCTGCATTTCGAAATCATTCAACGTACGATAAGTACGTCTCATGATTATAAAATTTGCATGCCTTGAATTTGAATTTTTTACGAAACCGTCTAAATTGGTCTTTTGAGAAATTACAGCACCACAAAACTGGCAAAGTTTATACCAATCGAATGAATCTTTGAGGACTACTCGTTTAGGCGATTATATTGTTTCATAATTTGCTTGAGCCGATCGTGATCGATCGCCGCCACGGTATAGCCCGGGGGCTTGATCGTGGTCATGGATTCGGCGGCAATCATGGCATTGATTACGGCCTCTTCGATGGCCTGAACCGTGGCGCCATAAATATCGTCAAAATAATGATCGTTGATATAGTTCAGGGCATAGTTCACCGGTTGCTCAGCGATCATGTTCGACAATCCAATATCGTTGGCAATGGAAAATGCCAAGAAGATATCACCTGAATAATTGCCGCCGGGTGTACCTGTCCGGCCGATTCCGATCGCAGCCCGTTTGGCGATCCGGCGAAGTTGAATGGGTAAGAGCGGCAGGTCGGTTCCGATAATGACGATGATGGATCCTGTCTCACGCCCGGTTATCTCCCTGACAACAGCATTCTCGGGCCAATGTTTTCCCACGGGAACACCTAAGATATTGAGGTCCTTGCGACTGCCGAAGTTGGACTGCACCAGGGCACCGACGGTGTAGTCATCAGCCCCGATCTTTATCACACGCGAGGAGGTGCCGGTGCCGCCTTTAAATTCATAGGTTACCATACCGGTTCCGCCGCCGACATTGCCTTCTATAACGGAGCCGGAATCCGCTGAGTTTAAAGCAGCCAGCACATGTTTTTCATTTATATGTCGGCCGCAGATGTCATTCGTCAACCCATCGTATGTTTCGGCGATGACCGGCATGGCCCAGGCATGGCCTTCCTGGAAAAAATCCTTGTATTGATCGATCATCCATCCCACCGTCGCATGGTGTGCAATTCCCACCGAATGGGTGTTGGTGATGCATATCGGACTGATGAAATACCCGGCCTCGTTGATCCAATGCGTGCCGGTCATCTCGCCGTTACCGTTGAGATTAAATTGACCGGCCCAGATGGGACCGGGCTGGTCGCTCTTTCCGCGCGGCAGAATGGCGGTAACACCCGTACGGATGGGTCCTTTGCCGACTTCGAGCGGTCCCTCACCTTGGATAAGAGTCGTAAATCCAACTTCGACACCTGCAACGTCCGTAATCGCGTTGATGCTTCCGGTCACACCCTCAAATGGTAACCCCAGATCGCGTGCCCTCGTTTTCGCAGACACTTTTTTCACGCTATTTCCTCCCCATGATACAGAAATGTTAATTTCACAGGTTTCAGTGCTCGGGTTTCAAATTGCACCCACAGCCATGCGCCTGACACCCGAACCCTGACCCCTTCGGCAATTTCATAATTTGTTGTCAGAAAAACGGTCCGGAATTTCTAGCGGCTCACATGGACCGGCGGCTTGCGATCGGCCCACGGCATGGCTGCTTCCAATGCAGCGGCAATTCGTATTAGCAGCGCCTCATCACCAAATCCTGCCGCAAACTGAACCCCGATAGGCAGCCCGGATTCGCTCTGACATAGCGGCAGGGAAATCGACGGTGTACCGGTTACATTGAACAGGCCCATGTGCTGGAAAATTCTGAAATCATTTTCCCAGAATTCAAGGGGTTCCAGATCATCCCGTTTCGTGCTGAACAAGCCGTGGGGCTGCGGCAAAATAGATAGACTGGGTGTCAATAACAGATCGAAGTTGCGGAAGAACCGGCCGACAATCAGCCGGGTTTGACGCATGACCTCAAAGGATTCCATTACTTCCGCCAGAGTAAGGTGGTTTGCATGTTCAATCATTTTCAACGTGCCGGGTTCGAGATAATCAGAACTTATCTCCCGGCCCATGGCCTCGGCAAGTTCTGCAATACGGGCGTCGGCCAACCCGAACACATTCATCACCACCGTATTCACTTTCTCAAAATCTAACTTTGGTGAAGCTTCTTCGACAACGTGTCCCATTTCCTCACACATGGAAGCCACTTTTTGCACGGCCTTCACAATTTCGGAGTCCAGCGGATGGGGTGCCCATGGCTCAGCGGTGTAAGCAATCCGCAATTTTCCGAAAGGCGCTTTCAGCTCTTTCATATAAGGCCGTTCCGGCTTGACGATAATAAAGGGGTCTCCCACCTCCGCACCGTGAACCGCATCCAGCATGGCGGCCGTATCGCGTACGCTGCGGCTGACAACAAACTCCCGCGCCAGGCCGAACATGGGGTCCTGCCGGTTCGGGCCGGCACTGATACGTCCCCGGGATGGATTAAGTCCGACCACGCCGCAGCAAGCGGCCGGGATACGAATAGACCCGCCGCCGTCACTGGCGTGAGCCACAGGTACTATCCCGGCGCCGACACTGGCGGCGGCCCCGCCGCTGGAACCGCCGGCCATTCGATTCAGGTCCCAGGGATTGCGGGTAATCCCCTGCAAGATAGATTCCGTCTGCCCCGATATGCCCAATTCGGGTGTCGTCGAACGACCCAGTGTCATCAAGCCGGCCGCTTTAAAGTGCGACATCAGGTAAGAGTCATCATCCGGTACGTATCCTTTAAATAGCCGGCTGCCCATCTCCTGCAGTCGGCCCGCCTCTGTGGCGCCGAGATCTTTGCGCAGAAAAGGAACGCCGGCAAATGGTTTCTGAAAGTCGGTTACCCGGTCTGCGATATCCAAGGCATCGGCATATATTTCCACAACGGAGTTGATTTGCGGGTTGACTGTTGCGACGGCCTGGATGAACAGCTCTGCCAGTTCTTTAGGCATAATCTTACGTTGGCGAACCAGTTCCGCCAAGTCAAACCCGTCATAATGCGCGTACTCAAAAAGGTTCATAGCGTGTCACTCCATCTATCAAACTTGTCCTTTATCTTCACTCAAGTTGATTATCCTCGCAAATGACAAGCAGCAAAATGTTCTTTTTCGACCTCGGTAAGGACCGGTTCATTGATTCTACAATCTTCATAGGCGTACGGGCATCGCGTATGAAAATTGCAGCCGCTGGGGATGTGAATAGGGCTCGGGACATCTCCTTTTAGCAGGATCTGTTCCTTTTGCTGATCGATATCAGGGTCCGGAATTGCCGAAAGCAAGGCTTCTGAATAGGGATGCAAAGGATTCGAAAAAATCTTTTGCGTATATCCCATTTCGACGATCTTGCCTAAATACATGATGATAACGCGATGGGAAATATGCTCAACCACAGCAAGATTATGGGAGATGAAGAGGTATGTCAGGTTAAGTTCCTGCTGCAGGTCGGATATGAGATTAAGGACTTGCGCCTGGACCGAAACATCCAGGGCTGAGGTTGGCTCATCTAGAATCAAAAACGAGGGATTCAGTGCCAGGGCCCGGGCAATGGAAATCCGTTGCCTCTGTCCGCCTGAAAATTCGTGCGGATATCGATTT
>CAZHAH010000122.1:0-17812 GCA_964530095.1 uncultured Desulfobacteraceae bacterium
TAGACAAGAAAAGTTTGGAAATAACTGCAGGAGGTGCAGTATGAGAAGGTATCCTTCCATGTAAATCCATTGGTGTGTCCAAAGTGCAAGGGCGTAATGAAAATTATCAGCTTTATCGAGGATAAAAACGTCATCGCAAAGATATTGCGGTATCTTGGCCTGTGGAAGACTCGAAACCATGATCCTCCCGCCCGCAATGTCTCACAGCTTCCTGATGCAGTACCGGCATCATCCTTTACATACAAACGATTTTATGCCATATCTACGCACACTAAAAGCAAATTCCTATCTTTTCTTTTTTTCTTTCTTTCAACCGACAAAATTTCAAACAGCCGCATCTTTTTCTTGTTCGATTCTTTCGTGAAGCCAGGCAGCCATGAGCTGTGTGGGGGGGATACCCTTTTTTCGAGCAAGACGTTTTACCATGGATATATCAAACGGATCCATACGAATAGAAACCGGCTGGCGGGCAGGTCGTGGAATTTTGAACGACACTGCTTTGTCGAGCAATTTTTCAACATATTCAGGGCTCTCTTCAGTAATGGTATTGTCCCATTCGGTCGCTTCTTTTTTAAGATGATTCCTTATTCTTTTTGGAAGTCTGCTCATTTTTTGATCCTTTTGAAATAGGCTTTCTTCGTGGCATCCGACATTGGAAATGCTGTTACGCATCGCCACAAACCATAATCAGGGTATGGGGCCACAATCGCCTCGATACAAAACCCGGATGCATCCGTGCCCCATAAACGGTATCGATACTCTGTGTATTTTCCCCGTTTCTTTTTATTCTGAACAGCGAGGGTCGGAAATGGACCTTCACTGTAATAGACCTCGTCAACCTGCTCGGGCCGTATCCCATGAACCGCAATGTGATTAATGTTGTCTTCATCCCAGTCAGGCTCAAGGGATGGATCGGGTTTAATCATGGAAATAAGAATAACGTAATTTTTTGATTACGTCAAGTTGCATTTCAATGGGGACGAGAGGTAAACGTTGTTGACTGTATTTCTTTGAAGCAGGGCTTGAAAAGGGCAGACAAACCATTTAGTATGACCTTACATACGGGTATTCAACACCCAATCTTCCGCAGTGACTTTTAAATCGCTTCTTTGAGTCAAGAGTGAAACTTCGCACGATCATACTGATATTGTCCCTTTTGACCTTCCTGTCTGCCTGGACAGGCGGCTATTTGTATTATACCTCCCTGAGAGATGCGGCATTTAAGGAAGCCGAGCGGCAGGTGGTCACACGTGTAAAGTTGTTGACGCGCACCCTTTCGGCCATTCTTTCGGAAAACATAAAACCGGTAGGAACACTGGCCGGGATTTCGGAGGTCAAACAGTACCTATCTAAGCCCGATCGAAATTCCTATCGCAATGTCAATACCATCCTCGATCATTTTAGGGCCACTTTGGGGGCAGATGTCTGTTACCTGATGGACGTTGAGGGCACGACGGTTGCGTCAAGCAATCGTGATGCGCCCGACAGTTTTGTGGGCCAAAACTTCAGCTTCCGTCCCTATTTCCGGCAGGCCATTCGAGGCGAAGCGGCAACCTATCTCGCCCTCGGCACAGCATCCGGGAAACGAGGCGCTTATTTCAGTCACCCGGTCTATGTTCATGGGCGCCAAAACCCGGCCGGAATTGTCGTTCTAAAGGTCTCCATCGACCTCATTGAAAAAGAACTGGTCACCCATAATGATGAAATCGTTCTCGTGGCAGATCCCAAGGGCGTGATTTTTGTCTCCAATCGCCAAGAGCTGCGTTTCAAGTCTTTGTGGCAAATGTTGCCGAAGGAAATCTCGGAGCTTGAAGCATCTTTGCAGTTTGGTCGCGGGCCATGGAATTGGGCCGGGATCGAGTTTGCCGATCGTTATGCAAAAGACAGCTCAGGAAATGAATACCTGATGGGCCAAGCCGCATTGGAAAATTATGCGGGTTGGCGGGTGGTTCATCTGCGCAATTTAAATGCCATTTCCAAGTCTGTTTCGCAAACCCTCACCCGCAAAACAGGCCCGCTGATTTTAGCCTTGTGCCTCCTCATCGGCCTGGCGGTCTTCTTTCTCTATCAACGCGCAAGTCATGAAATCATCCAACGCAAGTCAGCTGAGAAAGCGTTGCGAGAGAGTGAAGAACGATACCGCTCTATCTATCATAATGCGCCCGCCATGCTACACTCAATCAACGACAGGGGCCGGCTGATCAGTGTCAGTGACCACTGGCTGAAGGCCCTCGGCTATGAGCGCAAGGAGGTCATCGGGAAAAAGCTGGCCAATTTTCTTACCCAAGATTCGAGCCAGTATCTTGAAGATACCGTTATTCCCGAATTTTTCCGAACCGGGGCTGTTAACGACATTCCGTATCAGTTTATGAAAAAAAACGGAAATACCATCGATTCTCTCGTGTCGGCAATCGGCCAACGGGACGAGGAGGGCAACGTTATCCGCTCCCTGGCGGTTTCCATCGACGTGACCGAACGATTAAAAGCCGAGGAGGCACTCAAAATTGCCAAAGAAAAGCTCAGTCGGTATTCTAAAGATCTTGAGCGGCAGGTAAGTAAAAGAACCCGCGAAATAACCAATATCCTCAAATATACGCCGGCAGTTGTCTATATAAAAGACAAGGACGGGCAGTACCGCCTGATTAATTCGCGTTATGAAGAACTATTTAATATTAAAAGCGAAAATATTCAGGGTAAAACCGATTATGATATCTTTCCCAGTGAAGCAGCCGACCAATTCCGCAAAAATGACCTGCGTGTCCTGGCAGAAAAAACCTCCCATCAGCTTGAAGAACAGGTGCCTCAACAGGATGGAATCCATACCTACCTTTCGGTTAAATTCCCCCTGTATGACGGATCGGGCGAAACCAATGGCGTTTGCGGCATCTCAATGGACATCACCGCCGTGAAAAAAGCCCAGGAACAACTGCGGCGTTTTTCGGCGAGCATCATGGAGAGCCAGGAAAAGGAGCGCACCGCCATCGCAAGGGAACTCCACGATGAACTCGGTCAATTACTCACGGCACTTCGGATGGACCTGGTATGGATGCGGGAACGTCTCAAAAACACGGATTCTAAAGGTTCCGAACGCGCACAGACCATGTGCCACCTCATTGATGAGACCATCGATGAAGTGCGCAGCCTGTCCATTCGTTTGCGTCCCGGCCTCCTGGATACTTTGGGTCTTGTGGATGCCCTGGAATGGATTGCCAACGATTTTGAAAAACGGACCGGAACCGCCTGCATTTTTGAACATCACCAGGTTCCGCGCCTTAATGAAACACTGGCGACCGCTGCTTACCGCATCGGTCAAGAAGCCTTGACCAATGTGGCGCGACATGCTCAGGCAAGTCATGTCGAGCTAACCATTAAAATCCGGAATGGCAAACTTCTCCTCTCCGTCACCGACAACGGCCGTGGATTCGACACCGGGATTCTATCTGAAACCAAGGCGCTGGGTGTGGCGGGCATGCGCGAACGCGCCGGGCTGGTTGGCGGTGAATTAGAAGTTCAATCAAACCCCGGAACAGGAACCGCCGTCTATTTTAGGGTGCCCGTGGGCCAATCTTCAAGGAGGGTCAATTGATCAAGGTCCTATTGGCGGATGATCATCAAATCGTACGCGACGGGCTGCGACGGATCATAGAAGATGCACACGATATCAACGTCGTGGCCGAAGCCAGCGATGGCCGGGAAGCCCTTCAGCAGGCCGCGACAGCGCAACCCGATGTCGCCGTTATTGATATTTCAATGCCGGGCCTGGATGGACTGGAGGCCATCAGCCGCTTGCGCTCCCTCCTACCGGATCTCCCGATTCTCATTTTAACGATGCACGAGGAAGAGCAGTATGCCGTGCGTGCGTTTGAAGCCGGGGCCATGGGGTATATAACCAAACGTTCAGCACCGGAACAGCTCGTCGACGCTATCCGCAAGATCCATGCCGGGCTGCGTTACCTCACTGATGAAACGGCTGAATTGCTTGCGCTACGGGTCACAAGGGGTTCCCAATCGAGATCTTTGCTTGACTCCCTTTCGACACGAGAGCTTCAAGTGCTCCGGCGCCTGGCGATGGGGCACACCAACCGGGAAATTGCCGACGCCTACTGCATCAGTGTTAAAACCGTGGACACCTATCGGTACCGGTTGCTAAAAAAGCTCAACCTGCGCAACAACGCAGAATTGTCCCGCTTTGCCATCCAAAATAAGCTGATCGAAGCTTAATTCTGCCTTCGATATTTTTTCTTGTAAGAAAAATTCCGACAGCAAAATCAGAAATAGTCGAATTGACGGCTATCTTCCCCCCTGATAGGTTCAAAAATAACAGAACCCTATTCTCCTTTTAGCT
This sequence comes from uncultured Desulfobacteraceae bacterium, assembly GCA_964530095.1. GTDB lineage: Bacteria > Desulfobacterota > Desulfobacteria > Desulfobacterales > CAZHA01 > CAZHAH01. The sequence continues at coordinate 4,346 of CAZHAH010000122.1, forward strand.
ATCTTGAAAATCGTTGCTCGTTGCCAATAGTCTTTTATGTTGGCCGGGCTACAAACAATGAGGGGATAAGCCATGCACCGCCGATTTAAACCCATCCTCTGTCTTACCACCATTCTAATTATTATTACCGTTTTGATTGCCTCGCAAAACGCTGCCGCCGCTGAACCGCTCATTATTGGTATCCCACATTCTGAAAAGTATACCTACGCGACCATGATGAAAAACTCGTTTGAGATGGCACTTGAGGATATTAACCAAGCCGGCGGAATCAAGGGGCGACCGATCAAACTGGTATATGCCAACGATCAGGGAAAACAAAAACCCGGAGAAAAGGCTGTTAAAGATTTGGTTGAAAAAACCGGGGCAGTTATGCTGGTGGGGGCCTATCAAAGCAGCAATACCATATACATGGCCAGGATAGCCGACAAGTTAGACCGGCCTTTACTGGTGTGCACAGCTGCCGATGACAGGATCACGCAACGAAAATGGAAAAACGTCTACAGGCTGAATCCGCCTGCCCAAGGATATACAAATGGGCTGGAAGATTTTTTTCTAAAAAAGATCGAACCCAAATCCATGGCCATCGTATACGAAAACAGCCCTTACGGCACCAGTGGTGCCATGAGGATGATGTGGTTTTGCCGCGGGAATGACATTGATATACACGCCATCGAACCCTATCACAAAGAAAGGCTCAGCGCAGACTATTTCGAAGCCATAGTTGATCGTTTGAAAGGGAATCCTCCCGATGTGATTTATATGGTTTCCTACCTCAAAGATGCGGCTTTGCTGGTCAAAACGATAAGGGGGTCAAAGTTGAACTCATTGCTGGTTGGCGGTGCCGGAGGGTTTACGAGCCAGAAATTCATAAATACGGCCGGAGACGAGGCCAATAATTTACTGACCGCAACGCTGTGGACGCCTCAATTGCAGTATCCTGGGACAAAAGAATACTATAACCGGTATATCAAAAAACATTCCATGGCGCCGGACTATCATGGCGCAGAGGCCTATTCGGCCTTGCTGGTGGCAGCGGATGTCTTGAAACGGGCAGATTCGTATCGTCCGGAAAGTATCCGCGCGGCACTTGACAGCACCGATATGATCACCCCCTTCGGGCCGGTGAAGTTTACATCATATGCAAAATTTGAGCGGCAAAACAGCCTCCCCACCCAGGTTCTGCAGATCATTAAGGGCAGATTCGAGTGCGTTTGGCCTGAAAATCTTGCAACCTCCAATTTTGTTTCGCCCTCTGCTTGGCGGGGCATTAAATAGAAATTGATGATTGTCGATTGGTGGAAATCGCTGCGCTCCATCAATTTATAGAAATGATAGCTATCCTTAAATCATCAATCAACAATCGAAAATCATCAATCCATTTCCGGCTTGTTCGGGTTAGGAAGGAGGTGATCAATTAAGGAATTTTGTCGAATTTTCGTTGTAGTTGTTAGCGTAACGAAATTAAATAAACTTGGAGGAGTATTCTAATGAAGAGTAAATATTTTCCCATTATTAGTATTTGTGTGGCTTTAATGATAACTTTTGCATTCACCGGGAATTCGTTGGCCAAAAAAAGGATTATTTTCGGGGGCGGGCCGGCCGGCGGGACATTCCAGGTGGTTGCCAACGGAATTCAGGTTTATAAGCCGATCAAAGCAATCAAAGAATTTTCGGTGAAAGCACAGACGTCTGCGGGTTCGGTCGAAAACCTGCGCAAGACCAATGCCGGAAGACAGCAAATGAGCGTGGTCTATTCGGGTCATGTCTGGCTGGGCCGAAACGGCAAGATGAAAAATGATCCCAAAAAATATACCAATGTTATGGCCGTATCTTGGTTATATGGTGCGCCGGCTCAATTGGTGGTCCGCAAAGCTTCCGGCATAAAAAGCGTCAAAGACCTCATCGGCAAGAAGGTGGGGGTCGGCAACGCCGGCTCAGGCGCTTTTGCCAATTGCGAACTGTTTTTTTCCCACATGGGCGTCTGGGACAAAATCGAGCGCAATGCCATGGGGTACAATGACGCTGCGGCCGCCTTCGGAAACCGGCAGCTGGATGCGTTCTGGCTCTTTACCGCATTTCCGAGCGGGGCCGTTATTATGGCCGCACAGACCAATGACATCGATCTTATCAATCTTGATGCAGATGCCGAGACGTCCGGATTTTATAAAAAATATCCCTACTTTGGCAAACTGGCAGTTCCGGCCGGCACTTACCGCAAAGTAGATTATGAGGCACCCTCATTTCAGGACAGCGCCCTGTGGGTCGCCAATGCCAAGGTCCCGGCAGATACGGTTTACAAGCTTCTATCGATTGTTTATTCAGATGCGGGACTCAAGCATATGTATGGTCAGAAGAAGACTTTTAAAAAAATGAGCCTGAAAACCGGCGCCACCAATATAGTGACCCCGTTCCATCCTGGTGCTGAAAAATTCTGGAAAGAAAAAGGGATGCTTAAATAGCAGCAAGGGTTGAGGGGATTGAGCGGATGATCCGATTCCTCAATCCCCAATGCCTTAATGGTCAGCCGATCAATAAGGGGGTAAAAAAGTGTACGACAAACTAAACAAAATCGAAAGAATCGTCTTTGATGCATTATCTGTAGGTCTGGTTCTTTTTTACTCCTATTCGGCGGTTTTGAAACCCGCCTCCACGCAGTATCACCGGGGAATATATGTCATTATTACCTATGTCCTCGTGTTTCTGATGTATAAATCGAAGCACCCATTGCTGCGCATCGTCGATTATGTGCTGATTTGTCTCTCCATATTCAGCATCGGCTACTGGATCCTCAATTTCGAAGCCATTAATTATCGTACCGGGGCGGAAACACCCTTTGATATGGCGGTGGCCGTCGTCGGGGTTCTCATCGGCATCGAGCTGGCCCGGCGGGTGGTGGGCACCGTCTTTGTTTTCATGGGGGGACTGCTGCTGCTGTATGGGGTTTATGGTGAATTCGCACCCGATCTTTTTGCCCACGCAGGCGATACATTTCCCGGCGTGTGCACCAGCATCTTTTATAAAAGCGACGGTGTCTTCGGCATCATGGCCAATGTTCTGGCCACATATGTGATTCTGTTTGTCCTTTTCGGGGCTTTTCTGGAAAAATCGGGCGCCCAGCGTTTCTTCATCGATTTTCCTTTGGCGGCGGTGGGGCACCGCATCGGCGGGCCGGCCAAAGTGGCGGTTATTGCCAGCGGCCTCTTCGGCTCCATATCCGGCAGCGCCATCGCCAACACTGTATCCACCGGTGCTTTCACGATTCCCATGATGAAAAAGGCCGGATTCAAACCCCACATCGCCGGCGGCATCGAACCGGCGGCCTCCATTTCCGGAATGTTCATGCCGCCCATCATGGGCGCGGGTGGATTCATCATGGCCGAGCTCACCGGGGTTCCCTACTCCAAAATCATGCTGGTCGCGATATTTCCCGCTATCATGTATATCTTCAGCGTATTTATCATGGTGCACTACGAGGCCAAGATGCATGATATCCGGGGTGAAAAAAGTGAACACAGCGCCCTGCAGATCATGAAAAGCCAGTGGTATTACACCCTGCCCCTGGTCATCATCACCATTCTCATGCTGATGGGGTTTTCCCCCGGTTATTCGGCGATTCTGGGCACCGTCACCTGCATCATCATCAGTTGGTTCCGGAAGGATACCCGCATTACGCCCAAAAGATTTATCGAGGCTTCCCGGGCAGGAACCGAAAACAGCCTCAAGATCGGGGCCACCGTGGGGGTTATCGGCATTATCATCGGCGTGCTCACTTACAGTGGGCTAGTGCTCACCTTTGCCGACATCGTGATCGAACTGGCGGGCGGGTCGCTGCTGGCAACCATCCTCTTGATTGCTTTGGCGTCATTGGTGCTGGGGATGGGCGTTCCGGTCACTGCCGCTTATCTTATTACCGCGGTGGTTGCCGTTCCGGCCCTCATCCATCTTGGCGTCAACGAAATCGCCGCCCATATGATCGTCTACTGGCTGTCCCAAGATTCCAACATTACCCCTCCGGTTTGTATCGCTGCCTTTGCAGGCGCCACCATTGCCAAGGCCAACATGTGGAAAACCGCCTTTGCGTCTTTTAAGTTTGCTAAATTTTTGTATTTGGGACCGGTTTTGTTCGGTTACATCCCGGGCTTTTCATTGAACGGAAGCGCCATGGACATCGTGAAAGCCTTTGTACTTATCTTGTTCGGTACCTATGCCTACTCGTGGCTCTTGAGCGGCATTTGGATTAAAAATTTGAAAGGTGTTTTGAAAAAATGAAACTTCCCGAAGTTAAAATCAAAAAAATTCTGTATAGCACTGACCTATCTGAAAGTGCACGCTACGCATTTGCCTATGCCGTGAGTCTGGCCAACCTCTATGGCGCTAAAATTACGTTTCTGCATATCCTGCCCGAAGTTCCGGATATGCTGGATCATCAAGTCATTGGGTATATTGACGCAGACCGTTGGAAGGAAATCAAGCAAGCGCACTATAATGAAGCAAGAGAAGCACTTATCGGCAAAAGAAGGGATCATGTCGTCATCGGAGAAGTTCTGCATCAATTCAGTGAAGACGCCAAACAAGCAAAAACCGACGAGGCCTTCGACACAGATGAAATTGTTGTCGAGCGGGGCAATCCCGTCGAGCAGATTCTTAAACAGGCTGAGGAGAGAAACTGCGACCTTATTGTCATGGGAACCCACGGGCAGGGAACACTGGCGGACGTCATGCTCGGGAGTACTGCCCGGCGCGTGATCCGACGTTCACCGAAACCCGTGTTGGTGGTCAGGTTGCCGGAAGAAGCGGACGAATAGAATCAGGCAAATAGCAGTTATTCGCTATGCCCATTTGACTTGCCAAAAAATAATGTTGCCCTTTAAAGCAATCTTTGCTTAATTCCCGGGAAAATTAAAATCCAAGGTTGATAAACTCTTAACAAGTCGCCGATGCGGTCTTTGCGAGCGTGGCGAAGCAATCTCGTCGTTTGTAAGTGACTGAAATCATGGGATTGCCGCGTCGCTTCACTCCTCGCAATGACAACCTGGGGACTTTTTACGAGGGCAATAATATTACCGGTCTTAAGACCGATTTTTAAAAAAAGGGAGAAGAGAGGCTAAGAAATGAATTTTTTGACGATTGACGAGACGAAATGCAAAAAAGACGCTATTTGTGCGCAGGTGTGCCCGGCAGCCGTTATTCGACTACCAAAGGATGGGTATCCTCAATTTGTTCCCGGCGGAAATGAGATCTGCATCGCCTGTGGACACTGTGTGGCCGTGTGCCCCAACGCCGCACTCAGCCATAAATATATTCCCCTGGAAGATTGTGTGCCGATCGATAAAGAACTTCGGATCGATGAAGCACAAGCAGCCCAGTTCCTTCGCTCCCGTCGGTCCATCCGTGTTTATAAAGAAAAACCGGTGCCAAAAGACAAGATTCAACATCTAATCGAAACTGCACGCTATGCGCCCACCGCCAGCAACAGTCAACTGGTGGAGTGGCTGGTGTATACCGATAGGGACAAAATCCACGAAATCGGTGCATGGGTCGTGGATTGGATGCGGGAAGTCGTCAAGAAAGATCCGCAGCCGTCCAGCGCATCTTATCTACCCATGATTGTGGCGGCCTGGGATGCCGGGTATGATGCCGTGCTCAGAAATGCCCCGGCCCTGATCGTTGCTTCGGCGCCGCGGGAGGCGAATAATGGTCTGGTAGATCTGACTTTGGCCCTCACCTACTTTGAACTGGAGGCCACAACACTCGATCTCGGCACATGTTGGGCCGGGTTGCTCCAGGGCGCCCTTTTATCCAGCCCGCAGGTGAAAGCCGATTTGGGGATTCCCAAAGAACATCCCCACCATTACGCCCTGATGCTGGGGTATCCCAAGTTCAAATACCATCGTTTACCTGAGCGCCGCAAGCCGAAAATCACCTGGAGCTAGCAGCGTCAGGATTTTTCTGATTTCTCGCTGTTTTTATTCTCGCCTGCTTCCTCTTGGCCGAATACTTCTTTATAGGCTTCGCGCACCGGACACCCTTGTTCCCAGTGCTGCACGACCTTTTTGCCTATAAAGGAATTCGGGAACCTCCTCCCCATATTACATCCCGGACAGACGACACCCCAATACGCCAACGCTTTTTTTTTCATCATAATGCTGTCTCCTTTTGGGCTGCATGTATAAGAAAAGGAAAATATACCCTAAAAAAATTGAAACCTAAATTTTCCCCGCCCGCCCATCGTCACAGGGCTCATCCGGATTATCCATCCGGGAATGTTCGGCCGTAGACGATATGGTGCAGGTGGGATCATCAATGCCTGCATCCTGGCTCTGAGTGTCGCTGTCCTGATCGGCGACTTTCTCGGGCGCCTCCTCCGCCATTTTCTTTAACTTTTCATATCGTTCCATGAATTCCTCCTCCAGACGTGCATGCAGTTTATCGGCCTCTTGCGGGAACGTCTTCTCTAAACTGGCATACCGGACCTCGCCCGACAGGAATTCCCGCAGGGTTCCGTCCGGCGCTTTGGAATCAAGGATAAACGGATTTTTACCTTCGGCCTTCAACCTCGGATTGTACCGGTACATGGGCCAATAGCCGCTTTCAACTGCCAGCTTAGATTCTTCCTGGCTCTTGCCCATCCCTCTTTGGATTCCATGATTGATGCACGGGGAATAACACAAAAGCAATGCAGGGCCGTCATAGCTTTCGGCCTCGTTCAAGGCTTTCATCAGTTGCTGTTTGCTGGCGCCCATGGCCACACTGGCCACATATACATATCCGTAGGTCATCGCCATCTGCCCCAGGTCTTTTTTGGCGGTTTTTTTACCCGAAGCTGCAAATTTGGCCACCGACCCGGTGGGGGTCGCCTTAGATGATTGGCCGCCGGTGTTGGAATAGACCTCGGTATCGAAAACAGCCACATTGATATCTTCGCCGGTTGCCAGGACATGGTCGATGCCGCCGTAGGCGATGTCGTAGGCCGCGCCGTCTCCGGCAAAAACCCAGAACGACTTTTTGGTGAAAATGGATGACATGGCCGCTATTTCGGCTAACAGCTTATCTTGCGCGTATTGGGGCAGAAGCGCCTTTAACTCGTCACCATATCGCCGCGAGCCCTCGGGATCCTGCCGATGATCGAGCCAACCCTGCAAGGCTTCTTTAACATCCGGGGTAATCCCGTTGGCGAGCGCTTGACCGACAAGATCAGCCAGCTTCCTTCGCTGTTGCAGAAGCCCCAAAAACATCCCGTAGGTAAACTCGGCCGGATCCTCAAAAAGCGAGTTGCCCCAGGTCGGGCCGAATCCGTCCTTATTCACACAATAGGGGCTTGAAGGTGCCGACCCGCCCCAAATGGAACTGCACCCGGTTGCATTACCGATGATCATTCGTTCACCGAAAAGCTGCGTGATGAGTTTGGCATAGGGTGTCTCTCCGCATCCGGCACAGGCGCCCGAAAACTCAAGCAGCGGCTGCACAAACTGACTCCCCTTAACGGTGGTGCGTTTTACCAGATTATCGCGCACGGGGATGGTAAGCGACAATTCATGGCAGGGGACTTGACTTTCGGTCTGGGTTTCGATCGGTTTCATCACAAGGGCCGTCTTCTTAGCAGGACAGATATCGGCACAATTGCCGCACCCCAGACAATCGAGGGTATTGACCTGAATACGGAACTGGTATCCTTTCAGATCTTTTCCAACCGCTTTCTTTGCCCTAAATGCCTGGGGCGCCTTGGCCAGCTCTTCTTCAGTCAAAAGGACCGGGCGTATGGCGGCATGCGGGCACACCAGGGCACACTGGTTACACTGGATGCAGTTATCGATAATCCACTCCGGCACTTTGATGGCCACACCACGCTTTTCATACTGTGACGTTGCCACCGGAAAAAGACCATCCGCTGTGAACGCACTTACAGGAAGGCGGTCACCTCCCTGGGCTAAAATGGGACGCATCACATGAGAAACAAAATCAGGTTCTTCCTGGGCGGATTTCTCACCATCCTGAGCATCGGCCCAAGATGTGGGGTATTTGATTTCGATTAGATGTTCGAGGGTCTTGTCCACCGCCGCACAATTCATCTCAACCAGCCGTTCGCTTTTTATGCCAAACAGCTTTTTGATTTCCCCTTTCAGATAATTGACCGCGTCCTCTACGGGAATGACATTGGCGAGTTTGAAAAAAGCGGTCTGCATAATCATATTGATTCTTCCGCCCAGACCGACTTCGGAAGCTATTTTAACGGCATCGATATTGTAAAATTTGAGGTTTTTATCTGCAATCGTCTTGCGCATATGTCCCGGGAGCTTTTGCCCCATTTCTTCAACGGTCCAGTTTGAGTTCAAAACAAACGTTCCACCCGGTTTAATGCTTTCCAGGACGTCGTAAATATCCACATAGCCCGCTTTGTGACAGGCGATATAGTCGGCCGAATCGATCAGGTAAGTCGACTTTATGGGCGATTTGCCGAATCGAAGGTGGGAGATGGTGACTCCGCCCGATTTTTTAGAATCATAGGCAAAATAGCCCTGGGCATACATATCCGTGTTATCGCCGATAATTTTAATGGCGCTTTTATTGGCGCCCACAGTCCCATCTGCGCCTAGCCCCCAGAACTTGCACTGCACAGTCCCTTCGGAAGCTACGTCAAATCCCGCCTCCACTTTCAGGGACGTATGCGAGACGTCATCATCGATACCGACGGTAAAATGATTTTTGGGCTGGTCTGCCTGCATGTTGTCCAAAATCGCCTTCACCATGCCCGGGTTGAACTCCTTTGATCCCAAACCATAGCGGCCGTTGACAATGACGGGAGCTTCGCGACGCTCCATGAAGGCCGTACAAATATCCTGATAGAGTGGATCGCCCAAGGCACCCGACTCCTTGGTCCGGTCCAGAACCGTAATCTTGCGGACAGATTTCGGAATGACGGCATTAAGGTACTCCGGTGCAAAGGGTCGGTATAATCGAACCTTTACCAAACCGATCGCCTCCCCCTTATCGACAAGATTATCGACCACTTCCTCGATCGTCTCGCAGGAAGACCCCATGGAGATTATAATTCGCTCCGCATCCGGCGCGCCCACATAATCAAACGGTTTGTAGCTGCGACCGGTCAATTGGCCCACCTTCTGCATGTATTCAGCCACAATCCCGGGCACTTTTTCATAAAAACGATTTGACGCTTCACGTCCCTGAAAATAGATATCCGGGTTCTGGGCCGTTCCCCGGGTGACGGGTCTTTCGGGATTGGTCCCACGTTGTCTGAATTTTTCAACCGCTTCCCAGTTGGTCAGCCTTGCCATATCGTCATAGTCGATCATTTCGACTTTCTGGATCTCATGTGATGTCCTAAATCCATCGAAAAAATGGAGAAACGGAATACTCGATTCAATCGCCGACAGATGCGTAACCAGCCCCAGATCCATGACCTCCTGCACGGAGGCGGAAGCGATCATCGCAAAACCGGTTTGACGCACGGCCATCACATCCTGGTGATCGCCGAAAATCGACAAGGCATGCGCCGCTATCGCCCGTGCCGTAACCTGCAAAACGCCCGGCAGCAATTCCCCCGCCATTTTGTACATGTTCGGGATCATCAGGAGCAAGCCTTGTGATGCTGTAAAGGTTGAGGTGAGGGCACCTGCGGCAAGCGCACCGTGCACGGAAGCCGCAGCCCCGGCTTCCGATTGGAGCTGTCGTACGGTCATCGCCTGCCCGAAAATATTTTTGCGACCACTTGCCGCCCACTCATCGGCGATCTCTCCAATGGGAGAAGAAGGCGTGATCGGATAAAGGGTGGCAACGTCGCTCATGGCATAGGCGACATGAGCCGCAGCAGTATTCCCATCAATGGTTTTCATTTCCTTTGTCATAAAATCTCCTCTATTTTTATATGGTATGCATTTTGTTTTTTACGAATCGCCATAAACCAAAAAAGATTTAGAATATATTAATATCTTTCTTTTGTAAATATAAAAACCACGCTGGGTAACGTCTAAGTCAGCTCCAATTGATCAGGATAGTGGAAATTCCAAATAACAAATCACAAACCCGTATATGATCTGGAAAAATCAAAATCGTTTAGGTCATTCGGATTTGGAATTTGGGATTTCATAGATTCAGCAGAAGGTTACCGATTTGTATTTTGGTGAATGGGAGAAACACCGTGGGTTCAGCGGCGGGGTTTAGGCCAAAAATTTCTCAAAGAAATCGTTCCCTTTGTCGTCAACGATGATAAAGGCCGGAAAATCCTTTACCCTGATCTTAAAGATGGCTTCCATGCCGAGTTCGGGATATTCGAGCGTCTCCACCCGGGTGATGCATTCTTTTGCGAGTCGGGCTGCCGGCCCTCCGATCGACCCCAGGTAAAAACCGCCATATTTTTGGCAAGCTTGCGTTACGGCTTTGGATCGATTCCCCTTGGCCAGCATAACGAGCGAGCCGCCGTGCGCCTGGAAAATCGGCACATAGGAATCCATACGCCCCGCCGTTGTCGGCCCGAATGATCCCGAGGGATATCCTGCCGGGGTTTTTGCGGGTCCGGCATAATAGATGATGTAATCCTTGAAGTAATCGGGCAAATCCTGCCCATGGCCCAACCTTTCGTTGAGTTTGGCGTGCGCGATATCTCGGGCGACAATTATTTCGCCGCTGAGAGAGAGGCGTGTGGAAACAGGATATTGGCTCAGGATGCCCCGGATTTCATTCATGGGCCGGTTCAGATCGATTCGGACCGCATCGCCGTCCGCTGGCGGCACGGTGGGCAGATATTGAGCCGGATCTGTTTCGAGCCGTTCAAGATAAATTCCCTTTGGGGTAATTTTAGCCTTGATATTGCGGTGGGCACTGCAACTGACCCCGAGACCCACAAAGCAGGAGGCCCCGTGCCGCGGCAGACGAACCACCCTCGCGTCGTGACAAAAGTATTTACCGCCAAACTGCGCACCCAGGCCGAGTTCCTGAGATCTTTTAAGGAGCTTTTCTTCCAGCTCAAGATCCCGGAAGGCGTGACCCGCCGCGTTGCCTTGCGGGGGAAGGCCATCCAAATATCCCGTGGTGGCCATTTTCAGGGTCTTCAGGTTAAATTCGGCCGAAGTCCCCCCCACCACAAACGCCAGGTGATAGGGCGGGCAGGCGGCCGTACCCAGGCCCTTCATTTTGTCGGTCATAAAGTCCAGCAACCGCTGGGGAGACAATAGGCTCTTGGTTTCCTGATACAGATAGGTTTTGTTCGCCGATCCGCCACCTTTGGCAATAAACAGAAACGTGTATGAATCCCCTTTCACGGCATAAAGCTCGATCTGGGCCGGCAGATTACAACCTGTATTTTGCTCCGCATACATGTTCAGTGCCGCATTTTGAGAGTACCGCAAATTGTTGCGGGTATAGGCGTTAAATACTCCCTCCGCAATCGCCGCTTCATCGCCAAAATGGGTCCAGACCTGCTGCCCCTTTTTGCCGATCACGATGGCCGTACCCGTATCCTGGCACATAGGGAAAATTCCGTCCGCAGCAATGACGGCATTTTTCAGCATCTCAAGGGCAACATACCTGTCATTGGCAGAGCTTTCCGGATCATCAAGGATCTTAGATAGTTGTTTGAGATGCGAAGAGCGTAGCAGATGGGCGACATCCTGAAATGCGCTTTCGCTCAACCGGATCAACCCTTCGGGTGCAATCTTTACTATTTGAGAGCCTTGGAATGATTCCGAGGTGACATGATCGGTGGTCAAAAGGCGGTACTCGGTCAAATCATCACCGAGTGGAAACATCTCCTCATAGGTAAATTGCATCATTTCTCGATCCTTCCGTTCTTCTCGCTCAACGACCCAGAAACAAACCGATTGCCAAAAGCACCGGAGTCAAAATGTTTATGACCACATTTTTACCCATGAAGGGAATCAGTTTGGAAATATTATCGGCGTATTTTGCGGCGCCGCGGACCGTTGGTACGGCAATAACCACAGCGGCCAGAGCAATGAGGCTCAGCCCGGGAAAAAGCTTTAACACATATCCAATGATGACGGTTACAAACGCTGCCGCCAGAAACAGGGCATAGATCCACACCGCGGTCTTTCGGCCCCATAAGATGGGAACATGCCGCCGTCCGATACTGCGGTCCGGTTCCACATCCGGGAGCTGGTTTAACAGTAGAAGATCGCTGACCAGGAAAAACGGCACCAGTGACGCCACCAGTGATGTCCATGAATAGGACCCGGTAAGAATAAAATCGGTTCCCATGACCATGAGGGGCCCAAACCCCAGACCCGGGGCAATCAAGCACAGAACTGGGCTGCGGGTGGCGAACTTTGTGTACGTGACCACGTTTATCACCCCCAGAATCCCCAGGGGTAAAAGACCCCAGCCCTTTGTCTTTAAAAAATAAACGCCGATGAGTATCGTAACGGCCAAAGCCGTTGCCCCGGTAATCAGGGTCACATGCGCCTTGTCCGGATTCTGCGGGAGGGTCCCGCTTCCGCCGCTGAACGGGGTCGGTTGTGTTTTTAGATCGAGGCCGCTTTTAAAATCGTCATATTCATTGAGGGCATTGACGCTGATATGCGCCGCAAGTCCCCCAGCCAAAGCCAGGAGTAAATAACCAAAATTCAGCTCACTGCCCGACCAGACTGCTGTGGCCGCCCCCAGAAGGATGCAAGCCGGAGTGAGAATCAAAAAAGGTAACCGCATGGGTCCTAAAACCGCTGGGCCTAGTTTATTTTCCATCTTCACAATCTCCTCCTACACTCAGGAAGTCAAGTGTGGCATCTGGGATGCGAAACCATATTTAGTGCCCATCCACGGATATTTTATGGGCTATGGTAGATGTCCAATCAATAAATGTGGATTTTTTTCGCAGGACAAGGCCGCACAAGGGTTTGCGGGGAGGCGTACTCTATGTACGTCGCACCCGGAAACCCGCGGAGAACGCTGTTCAGCGGAAAAAAGACCATTTATGGATGGACACTCATTAGCAGTATCGACTAGAATTGTAAAGATACCCTTTGCCCTCGATTGAAACGTTTAAACTGAAACAGGTTTTGACAAAATGACTCATTGAGTATAAAGATTAAATCATTGATTTGGCAATTATTGGATGCAGCTATCTGCTTTCACGTGCTTTTTGTCTGTGAACGGCCAAAGTTCAGTGCCCCATTTGATAAAGGGTATCTGGCAATGTCAAAAATTTTGAATAGTGAAGAAGCGTACCGGACACTGATTGAAAGCCTTAACGTGGGTGTCTACCGCAGCAGCGTTGATCCGCAAAGCCGGATCCTAATGGCCAATTCGGCGCTGGCCAATATATTTGGATATGACTCCGTGGAAGATATCCTGCGGATCTCGATTGCGGAAACGTACCTGGACCCGGAAGATCGCAATCAATTTATCCTGGAGCTGAAACAAAAGGGCTCTGTTCGCAATAAAGAGGAAATTCAATAAGTCGAATAAATTTCGGCACGAACCAGCGATAAAGCTGGG
>CAZHAH010000123.1:0-9545 GCA_964530095.1 uncultured Desulfobacteraceae bacterium
GCGTCATATTCGTTGCACTCTTTTTGAAGCCAACTGACGGTCAGTTTCGCAAAAAAGATCCGAGGTCGTTCCGATTGTAAGCCAGGATGCGCTGGAGCTTCTACAAACCGCTGGAAAGATAAGTTTGGAGTGCAAGAGCCTGGTGAGCGACATGATCGGAACCGGCCAGCCACGAAACAAGATCGTCAGCCGAATTTGCGTGGCCGCAGCTGAGAAACGAGAGATAGAGACAGAGGCTTTTATGAATGCGGACGATCAGCCGGTCCGCAAGGTTGCCGACTATTCAGACGAAGAGTTTGACGACATGGTGAACAACCTGTCCATTTTTTCTCCGGCAGGTCCGCCCCCGAGCAGTAGAAGCACCGTCCAGGACGGTGGGGGTAGTACTCCCCGCAAAGTCAGCAGCTACAGCGATTCTGAATTCGCGAGAATGGTGAATACACTGTGATCAGTCTTCGCGCAGGTTCGTGGCAGCGGCTGTGGTCCGGGTCGCTGAATCTGAATCCATCCATGCCCTGCGCGGCGTAAGTGATATGCATGGGTGGAGCGGGCCAATCAATGCGACACGTGTGCAGGATTCATAAGCTGGGACGAGCCCGGCGCCCAGTTCCTTGAAAATTCCCTCTGTGTTCCTGCACGCGTCTTCCCTGTCGGCACGGGGGGAAACCGGGCATTTTTTTAAGGGAATATTGAAAATGACATCGCCCACCCAAAGAACAATCCATCGATTGAAGCAACAGGGTCGCCTATGGTGTGGAATAGTCGAGCGATTCATCGCCCAGGCCGGGCCACATGGAAAGCGATTTGATTTGTTCGGAATTATCGATGTGGTGGTCTTGGATCCAGCTTATGGCATCGTGGGTATCCAGTCCTGTGGTAATTCGTTTTCTGATCATTACCGGAAGATCACCACAGATGGCGCAGAGGCTGCCCAGGAATGGCTTGAATGCGGTGGGCGGTTGGAGCTCTGGGCTTGGCGCAAGGTCAAGCGGAAACTCGGCTCAGGCGGCTGGTCGAAGCAGAAATATTGGCAGCCGCGGGTGCATGTGTTTAATCAGGAAGATTTTGAAAACATGGAAGGAATGAAAAATGCCGCCAGACCATAAATTGGAAATCCTAATGACCGCCCGGGATACGTCCCGGAGAGCTTTTGAACAGGTCACCCGCAGGATAAAGAGCATCGGCATCGTGGCAACAGCTGCCGCTGGAACGGCCGCCTATGCCATGCAGCGGATCGGCCGTGAAGCCATTGCTCTGGCCATCGAGCAGGAAAAGGCGGAAGCCAAACTTGAAGCCGTGGTTCGCGCCACCGGCAAAGCGGCTGGGTTTTCCGCCGATGAAATCAAGAAATACGCCGGGGAGCTCCAGAAGGTCACAGGTATTGGTGATGAGGTCACTATATCCGCTGCAGCTGTTTTAGGCACTTTCAAGAATATCAAGGGTATCGAGTTCAAAGACACCATAAAAGCCATGCAGAATGTGGCCACAGTCATGGAAAGCGATCTTAAAACCCAAGCCGTCAGCCTGGGCAAGGCGCTCAACGATCCTGTTGCCAACCTTGGCCAACTCAGTAAAACCGGTATCCAGTTTACCAAAGACCAAAAGCAGACCATCAAAACCCTTTGGGAAATGGGAAAAACTGCCGAAGCGCAAAAAATCATCCTGAAGGAGCTTGAAAGCCAATTCGGGGGAGCTGCAAAAGCCGCTCGTGAGACTTTCGGCGGGGCGGTAGACGCAACTAAGGGATACTGGAATGATTTTCTTGAGTCACTCGGTGAAATCGTAACAAAAAATGAAGATATAAAACAATTTGTTAACGACACCGGTGAAAGTTTCCAGACATGGACAAAATGGGTTAAAGAAAGCGATGGTGCACTTAATTCATTACTGTCAACTATGGTTAAAATACCACGGGCCGCTAATGATGTTGTTTGGGCATTAGATATCGTTGCGCAAAACGTAGACAGATATGGCCGTTCAGGTTTAGGCGGCACAGCAGGTGGCGGTCCAGCTGGAATTGGTGGCTCATATATGGGCCTGTCTAATGCTCCAACCCCATTCAATCTTCAGCCAAGCCCGGGGTGGTCGTCACCGGGAACAAGAACCACAACGCCTTTGTCACTCGGCTATTGGTACATCGATGAGCAAGGAATAAACACCTGGGTTGCTCAGACGCAAGATGAGATCATAGATGCATGGCGCAGGAACGCACGCCCCGACAACTCCGTAAACCACCTACTATTTGGCCAGGATACCGCACCCGCCCGCATGGCAACTGTTGATAACTTCGTCAAGAATGTCGACCAGCAAATAGCGGATGGGATTAAAGCAAATCAAGAAACAGACAAAGCGCTTGAAGGAAAGTTTCAACCCGGTTCACCATACTCGGGGCTCCCGGTCACTTTTGGGGAGCAATTCGGGAACGAGGTTGGCTACAACATCAGCTCCGGCCTGGGCAGCGGGATCGGCACAAGCCTTTACGATGTCTTAACTGGCCAATTTGAAGATATCGACGATGCCTGGAAACAAGTATTGAAATCAATGCTCGCCAGTTTTCTGGACTTCATTGGCCGCTTGGCAGCACAAAAGCTGGTTGGAAAAGTTGGGGGGTGGTTCGGCTTTGGTGGTGGCTCCGGCACCAGCGGAGGCGGCGGCACAAGCCCCATGGGTGTGGTCTCTGGCGCCAGGTCGCTTTATTCTGGAGGCCAGTGGGTGGCTAATCAGATGGGCTGGACAGGGGGACAAACAGCCGTTGATGCAGCAAGTGCTGGCGGAGCGAGTGGGCTTGCTACTGGGGGCACTGCATATGGGAATGCATTGACCACAGCCACGGTCGGGCCTGCTGCTGAGATTAAAGCCATGGGTGCTGGTGCTGGCCAGAGCGGTCTCGGCGCAGTGTTTCAAGGCGGTGCCGGTCCCGGAATGCTCGGCCTTGCCTCCCTTGTTTATATCCTCGGCCCCTATATCACAGCAGGGATGGAACATGCCCTGGGCATCAGCAAGGGCAACGTGGTCAAGGAAAAATTCGACAGCCTGGCCAATATCGCTCAGATTTATGAATGGAAGCAATCCGGCGGCGGACCGTACAGCCAGGCGGAATTGACGGCTGGGCTGTCAAGGCACCGGGCAGATTTGTCCAAGCATTGGGATACATCATGGCAAGCCAGAGACAGAGCCGGCCAAGAAGCGTGGCTGGAGGGTCGGGGCATTAGCCGAAACGCCATGGGCACCTATGACTGGGAGCAGATGCAATGGGCGATGGAAAACGCTCCGCGGATGGATATGTCCGATTACCTCCAGGAATCCTTTGGCAATTCCATCAACGCCATTGAATGGGAACAGATTGCCGCCGAAATCCAAACCGGTTTGTCCGGCAGCATGGAACAGGAGCAAAACGCAATCGAAATTGCACTCGCGCTTTCTGAATCCGGTATGGCTACAGTCGAACAACAAATGCAGGCACTCGGCTTCATTGGCAGAGACCAAGGCTGGACTTCCGAAGCCGTACTGGAGCTCATGGGGAGTTACGTTGATGCCGGTGTTGACCTTCAAACACTCCGTGATTTCCTGCTGGGCGAAGGGCTTGGCACAACCACCGTTCAGGAGGTTATCGGGCAGCTGGAGGCGTCTCCGATTTTGGCTGACCAGATGGATTATGGGCTGCCGCCGAGCACAGATCTTAGAAGTGTTTATGAACACGGCATAGGCCCAAGCAGTCAACTGAACGCTATTTGGGACAGGGGGATTAAAGTCAATGCGCCGGATTATATTCCTGTACGATATGGAGACGCGGCAGGCGGATTGATCAACTACGCCACCGGGGGTTGGGTTAATAGTCACCCGACGGGTGGGATTATCCAGCAAGGGTCCGGCATTCGTGACGACGTTTATTTAGGCCCGGGGCCAGCTGGGGTCCATCATTGGGGCATGGGCGGCGAGTACGTGATCAACAAAGTCAGCACCCGGAAATATAAGCCCTTGTTGGACGCCATCAACAAGGACAGACTGGCGGACGCTGGGGTCGAAATGGGAGGCAGACCGATCCATCTCACGAATCAAACAAATGTTTACCTTGATGGCAAGCTCGTCGACTCCCGCATCGAAAAAAAGATCATCATGCACGAACGCACCAAAGCCCTAGGAATAGATCCCACATCTAAATTAAACATGGGGGCATTCTGATGGCAAGAAGCAGGAAAATGCATATCGAGCCGGAAGGCATTGGCATCGAACCGGATGCCAGGATTTATATTTTATACCACGGCCTCAAGCTTGAAGTCATGCACTTCGGGAATGGTGTCACATTGCCGCGGCCGGCCAGCGATTATTTCGAGCCGCATTTTCCAAAAGTTAGAATTGAAGATGAATGAATTATGCCAAGATGGTGTGTTTCTTCCAGGCCCAGCGGCCGATTGTTGGGGCGCAACCAGCAAGATCCGGCCGGAATTTTCCGTGAAAAAAAATGGAAAAAATAATATTTTCAATAAGTTAGGGTCCTTCCGAGCGAGATGTTATCCAACGGTTTTAGGCAGCGCGATCGAACGCTACGTGATGGCAAGAATAGCTGGGAAGAAATTTAACTAATGGGGATTACTAACATGAGTAAAAACGCAGTAGTTCTAACGTCTCAGCAAATCCGTGAGACTTTCGGCATTGCCGGATCAGGTACATTGACCAGGTGGAAAACCTTAGGTGCAGACACCGCCTATTTGTCGAGAAATCGATGGGACCTAAAGGAATTCTTGAATTTTTACCTGTTGAACATCGCAGACAGCTCAGATGATCCATCCCTGGAGGCTGCGAAATTGGAATATTGGCAAGCCCGTGCTGAAAGAGAGCGGGTTCAGGTTGATCAGTTGAAGGATAAATTGATTTCATGGGCACAAGTCCAGAAATCTTGGGCTGCCCGTGTCGGGCTCGTGGTCTCCGGTCTCCAAGCCTGGAGCGCGAGGTTACCCCCCCTGCTGGTTGGCAAAGACAGGAGTGAGATTAAAAATGTAATCCGTGATGAGGTCCGGGAACTGCGCATGGCTTATTGTTCAAAAGGAAAATACACCCCGCCTCCGAAGAAACGAAAATAATGCCAGTTTGGGTCCGAGGTGGCGCAAAGAGCCCGGGTCCAGAAGCCGATCACACCCCGGGCTCACTCAAGGTGCTCTAAACGATCTTTGAAAATTTTCAATCCGAAATCGGTAGGCGGAAGAAGCCCGCAGCCTGAATCGGGGGCTAAGTGTGGGCAGCGGACACAAAGCCGTCCGTGAGACACCCCGCTTCGGCGGGTAGGTTAAGCCGTTCCGGAAAACGGTGCTTATTTTGTAAAAGCTTGT
This sequence comes from uncultured Desulfobacteraceae bacterium, assembly GCA_964530095.1. Lineage (GTDB taxonomy): Bacteria > Desulfobacterota > Desulfobacteria > Desulfobacterales > CAZHA01 > CAZHAH01. The sequence continues at coordinate 5,328 of CAZHAH010000123.1, forward strand.
TCAAATTCTTCAAGCAGGGCAAAATGGCGGTTAGAATTAAACGGCGATCCGGTGTTAAATATATTCTTATCTATAGGCACTTTATCGGCTGGCTCGATCGTTAAAGTTTTTGGCGAGAGGGTTATCTTGTGTTGTTCATACAATTCTTTGTTGGGCTCGAATTCAACGACGAAACTCATTGATTTCGGCTTAATTGAAAGATATGGATGCTCTATTTTAGGTGAAAACTTTTTGTCGATAAAGTCTACCATGTTCGCTGAAAAAATTTTCATATAATCGATACTCAGCGATGCAGTACAAGTTGTCTCTTCGCCTAAGTAAACGGCATCTGAGGAGCGAAATGTTTTTTCAGGGTCGAATTTTTTTATTTCTCTGGAAATAGAACCGAAGGCTTTATTTGCAATTTCAGATGTGGCTGAAATTACAAGGATCACCCGCCTATTCTCAAAAACTATCTTATTGATTGCAGCCCTTTTTGTTTTTTCATAACGGAAAATACCAGAGACGAAACCCAAAATCTTTGGTGCACCCTCCATAGAATATTCAAAGGGCATCTCAGTCTTCTGAAAGCCATATTTTTTCTCCATGTGTTTAATGAAGTCTTTCCGCAATAAAAAAGCATATGGAACATAATCGTGCGGAAATATTCTAACCTGGGTCACGGTTACCTTTTTGACGCCTTTCATAATCATGCCTCAGAATATGACTCTATTAAATTTTCTAAATCAAACGCGGTTTCGAGTTTCTCAAAATCAGGCGGCCATTGTGGCGAACGAGCCTTGATCGATACTTTAATGTTTGGGTCGTCATCAACAGGCACAAGCTCTATTTGCCCCCCTATGGCGTATTCTGGATGCCATTCCGTTGAAGCATACGTGCCTCCCATGGAGATTACCACAGGCTTTTTATCCAATAAATCTTGAATATACTCCATCCCCCTCGTCAGTTGCTCGATTTGTTCACTTTGCTCTTTCAGCATTTTGGCCAGTTGGTTAAATTTTTCCGTTGTCTTTTCCTGTTCACGCTCAATTATGGTTGCCTTTTCAAGAGTCGATTTTATATATTGATTTAAGCTCACACCAGTTGTTTTAGCGTACTTCGCTAAGCCCATATGTAATTTAATGGGAATTCTCAGCAGAAATTTGCCGCTGAAGTCTCCCTCTTCAACTGGTTCAGGTATTGGCAATTTCCTTTTGAGACCCTCTTTAATCCACATCTCTTTTGATTCATTAAGTTTATCCAATGCATCTTCCATAGTTTCACCTGCTGCTCCACATCCAGGCAAATCAGGGATCTCAAGCGAATAATAAGTCACATCGTTATCTTCACATAATTCCAAAGTGATTGGATAATTTAGGCCCATATAATATTTAATGCCTTTTCTCATCACAGACTCCTAACTTTCATCTGGGCCGCTATTTATAAATCCGCAGGCCCGCTGCCGGTCTGGTTTTGAAACAAATTTTTCGCGCTTATGAGGCTCATGCGCTGAAAATCGTATGTCACCTCGTACGAACAGGCGCCCTGATCCGCGCCGTTTAGTTCTCATCTCAAATCCGTAATGGCTTTTCAGAATCTTGACAAACCATTTCCACGGCAGCCGCACACTAAAGTTGCAGAAATTATCTACCCAAAATTCAAAGTCTTTCTTTTTCGGCATGTTATAACTATATCCATTTAAATAAATGGTATCATATACAATATCATAATGGCAATAAATATTATTTCAATGGAAAACGTGTTGTCAAGAAAATTTTAATTTTTTTCGACTTCCAGAAACCCAAACCCACCGGGAGCCCCCAGGCGGACCGGCACAGGGCCGGTAACCGTCTATCCAACCATGTTACAGGTTCCTCACATGGTGGAACAGGCATACAGGGGGCTCCCGGCCTTTCGTCTCCGTGCCCGGCCGGTTGCGGGAAAGAGCCCCTGGGGGCTGGGCGCGGATCTCCTTGCCCCGGGGGCTCGGTTTTTAAAATGCAAAAAACCCTGCAGATTGGGGGTGGGGACACCTGCAGGGGCTCGGAGGTTAGCCGCAGCTATCGAGGAGGCTTAGTGCGGCCGGTTTAAATTATACCCGGTATAGGTGGAGGCTCAGTCAAAGTGCCTGCTTTTTAGCCATGATCATGGTGGTGTTCATCCACTGACCAAGGTACGTTTTCAATAAAGGGCCTGTGGTGCTTGACGCACTGGCCAAAATTCTTGTGGTGTTCTGTAAAATGATCTGTTTCGGTTTCCTCTGCCCATTTACAATGTTCTACCGGCCAAGTTCGGACATAACCTACGCATTCTCCAAAACCACCAGGGAATCTTTCCATAAAAGCAAATTCATCCTCTTCGAGCCAATTGGTACAAATCTCTGGTGCATTATCAGTGTTACCCGCAAATGTTGCAGTGGCTGGAATCAAGAAAATAATGGCAAGAGCGATGGAATAATATCTATATATTTTCATATCGGAACCTCCTATGTCAGGCAGATGCATTTTAGGGGATAGAGTTTAAAAATCAGAAGATATTAACCTAAAACACAGGCTAACAGTTAATTAAATAACAACCACAATGTGGTATGTCAATGTGCTGCGGGAAGAATCACAAAAGACTAAAAAAGTTGTGCGAAATGCACAACCCACCAACACCGACTACGAAACCAAAGCCATAGACACCGCTGAAATCGTCATTGATGCCAATGGGCGACTAGAGGAATTGTTGGATGCAATACCTAAAGCGGGGAACACCTTAACTTCCACTGGTGGAAGGAAAGCTACCTTACCAAAAAATGTAACCCATAAACAATCTCACCAGGCACAAACCGTCTCCAAGAATCCAGAAATTGTCCAGGCGGTCAAAAAGTTGTTCAAAATGAGCAACCATACAACCACCCTTGACATTTCATTGGAATATGATATGTATAAATTATCTCAGAACCGTAAACCGTGGAGGACCAGCGCTATGGTCCATTTTAATTTGCCTTTAAAATTGAAGCGCCTCAGTGTGTCGGGTATCCGTAAGGACCCGGACGGTTGTTTACGGCCGTTGAGAGCACCTGGGGCGTTTCTGTTTGGAGGTAGTCATGAAACCCACCGAAAGTATCATTAAGCCGTATTGTCAAAAGGACCAGGTAATTATCAAAAAACCTTCCCCGGACGGCGAAACCGTCTATGTCAATGATTGCGGCGGTGCCGTTGATTACCATGAAACGGACCTCGAGTCTTATCTGTCGGAACCGCTGTATAAATTGAAGCATTTTTTAGACAAATCAAATGCCCCCGAAGACATAGCACTGGATTGGATTTTACCGGATTTGATCAGGTTGGCTGAAATTGAGTTTGACGAGGCTTTCCATGCCGTAAACAAAATAATAGGAGAGATCAAGCTTCAGATTATAGATTACCCTGGAGGTTACTATCGAAGCCGCAGGGTCGTTGACGTGTTTGTCGAGCCCGTCCAGGGCGGGGAGGTGTGATCATGGCTGAAAACATACACGAACAAATTCACAAGTATGGGTCTGACTTCTATCTATGGTCCGAAACAATAGAAAATAATTTCGAGAAAGGCTATAGGGATTTAGCCGGTGATATTGTTGAAGCCTTTAGATCGTTGGACATACTTTCCCGGGCCTTGGAGTCGGATGATACCGGCTTATGGAATGCCTGGGTTATGTTTATACGCCATAGCATCGAGCGCGCCGAGGAAAACCTTATACGCGCCCTGGAAAACTTGCCAAAGGCAAAACAATAACCACCAACCCCCACAGCCCTAGTGACGGGGCTGTGGGGGTAAACGATCACCCATAGGTGCTCGATACTGGGACTTTATTTGTCATTAATAGTTTGATATGAATTTAAGTATTAATCGCCTTTCAGGATAAAGTTAATATGCCTATTTATTCTAAATTTCGGCCTGTAAACAAATTCAATCTCTTAATAGATAATATTTCTGATTCATATCGCTGGTCGTTAATCAATAAAATTGGTAAATTAAAATCAATTAGATCCTCATATATTTGGATACTTATAGTTCCAATATTGTCAAAAATTCTGTTAAAAATTAAAGACGAGGTTGAGATTACACTTTTTGGAACAACTTGGGAACTCAGCCTTTCTTTGCCCTTTAGTTGGAAGGTATTTTATTTCAGCGCCATTGCATTTTCATTAGCGAATTTGCTTTATTTTATCTTCTGCCCAAAATTTATTACAAAATTCCAAAATTTTGGCGAAT
>CAZHAH010000123.1:9555-17738 GCA_964530095.1 uncultured Desulfobacteraceae bacterium
GATAAAGGTTATACAGAAACTGCGCTAAAAGAATTTTTTGTAAAATTATACGGAATAAAAAGAGTACACACAAATATTGCAGATGTTCGTGGTTTTATACTTGGTTTCCACGAATATTTCGAAACATCGATTTCCAGCATATACTTTGTGGAAAAGATGGAAGAAGATACCGACCATGTTTTAGATTGCGTATTTAAAGAAGGCAGCCTTGCTGATGCCTTCTTATATATACAATATGATTATGACAATTTGTATCCTGTAACAAGAGTTGCCTGTTTTCTTTTGTATGTTATTGGATTCTGTCTCCTTGCTTGGGTCTTTATAGATAGCTTTTGGTATGTTTTTAAACTCACATTTACTTCCCTTCCGAGCTAAAATCAAAAAGTGTAAATGTCTGTTCATCAACTCAAAGACGGCCGTTGGCTGGTAAAACACTACGTTGACGGCAAAGAGAAACGGGAATATTTCGGCAGGGGCCCGGACGCGGAACAGGCCGCGATCAAACGAAACGCCGAGCTCGGCCTGGGCAAACGGAAGCGCCGGCGGTCCACGTCGAAATCGTTTCGTGATCTGGCCGCAAAGTATCTTGGCGCCAAAAAGAATCATATTTCAGAAACCGATTGGAACGCTTCCGCCTGGAAACTGAGAGGAATCATTCTTCCTGAAATTGGCCACCTGGCCGCCATCAATCTCACGTATCGCCGTATGGACCTGTACGTCGCTAAACGGATGAAACACGTTAAGGCTGTGACGGCCGCCAGGGACATAGATATTATACAGGCCATCCTTCGGTGGTCCGTAAGGAACCGGCTGCTTTCCAGGAATCCGCTCGAAGGATACAAGAAACCTAAGCGCGACGATGCGGTCATCCAGCCTCCTACAATGGATGAAATACGGCGTATCTATCACCATGCGGCTCCCCACTTAAAAAGAGCACTGGCCATATCGTATTTTACCGGATTGCGGCCGGGCAGGGCAGAGCTGTTCCATTTAAAATATTCTGACATCGATTTTGACCTGGGCTATATCACCATCACCGGTGCTCGAAAAGGTGGTCCTGTAAAACGATCGGTGCCGCTGCATGATGAATTTGTCGCTCTGTTGAAACAATGGCGCAAGGAAGACGGTCACGATGACCTGATCATCACCTACAAGGGTAAGCCGATTGATAAACTCAGGCGGTCTTGGGCTACGGCAAAGAAGAGGGCAGGGGTCACACGGCGGGTCCGGCTCTATGATCTGCGCCATGCTTTTGCATCCAGGCTGTTGGCCGAAAGTGCTGACCTGAAATCAACCAGCGAGCTCCTGGGCCACAGCCGGCCGGATACAACCCTGAAAACATACCAACATGTTACGCGGGCTATGCACCGGGCGGCCATTGGCAAACTGCCGCCATTGGTCACTAAGCAAAGTGACCAGGCTAATGATGATAAAAAATGATGTATAACAATTAGTTATAACTGATGACAGCGTTCGGGACGCTGGGGTCGCAGGTTCAAATCCTGCCGTCCCGACCATAATAAAATCAATCACTTAGGCCGATTCTATGAGTCGGCTTTTTTATTGTTTTGGTAACCCATTTGGGTTGCCAGGTATCGGGATTTCCGGAAGCCGATCAATCGCGGTCCGATGTTGTTCCTTGCTAATGTGTTGATAAATCCTACCCTTAATTTCCAAATTAAAGTTTTATAGCTTGAGTCCTGCAGGTAGGATTTTTTTGATTCAAGATATTGATTAGATAGTTCGTTGGGGGCTGTGGGGACCCCTTGAAATCTTCGATGAAATCACCTATCGTGAAAAACAAACCATCCACCAAAAAATCGACTCTCTCAGATGGTGGGATGATTAACCGTCAACCCTCACAGCCCTATTGCTGGCGGCGATTAAAATTAGGGGGCTTTAATGTCTGAGTTTGAAAGAATCATTTTTTTAATTTTGACTTTTGTGATTGCATTTGGTGTATTATTTTACTGGTTTCGTTTCGCATATGACGGGGCCGTCGTTGCATATAATAAAGGCCATAGTAGGCTTGGTTGGTTTGTATTATGTGTAATGTTTCCACTTTTACTTTTCGTCATTTATATCCTCCCCCCCACCAGAACAATTCCTGGGAAAACAAAAGAATGGCCTTTAAGAATACCTATTTTGTTATTTCCCATTGTTGTTATTTTTTGGTTATATGTTCTTAAACGATACAACTTTCATTTTTATATAAGTTTAATTAGGGAGGATAGCCTTGTCGAGTACCTGACGGCTGCTGTTTATTTTATATCTTCAATAATTGCAGCTATTATATCCATCTCTTTTTTCAAGCAAAGACGTTTGTTTCTAGGCATTTCATATATTTTCTTAGCTTGCGGGATGTTTTGGATATCTGGTGAAGAAATTAGTTGGGGACAAAGAATTTTAAATGTTTCATCACCATCTTTTTTCTTAGAGCATAATTACCAAAAGGAAACAAATTTACATAATCTAGAACTATTGGGAGGGACGGAGGGCATATTGCATAAAGTCGATTTTATAGTTGGCTTATATGGTGCATTTTTATGGATAGCCCTTGTTAAAATAAAAAAAGATAAGTTATTACTAAGTCCATACTTTATCCCAAATTGGTACTTGATGAGCTATTTTCTGACGTTTTTGCTATTCCATGCGTATGGTGATTACATCAAGCCTTACAATAATATTTTGGGACTTATTGGGCTAGATCAGGAACCCGTAGAACTTATTTTGAGTTTAGGATTCTTCATGTTTATTTTAATAAATAGATCCAGACAAAAAAATGAATTTAATATGCCTGCAGATGGGAAAACGCCAAATCAAAACACTCAACGTTCATACTACCGGTACGCTTAGTGACATGCGCTTGCACATCACACGCAGATTCCAAAGGTGGAGAGGAGTTAACTGACCGCGAAATGATGGATTTTGCCAGGCAGCGGAAATTTGATGTGCTCCTGGTTTGGAAGATGATGAAACGCTTATGAAGCTGATGATCAAGGCCGGAGAAAGAATGAATGGAGCAACCGGTAACGGCTTATTAAATAAAGTCCTTTTTCAGTTCATCTACGTCATTGCCGTATTTGGTGGCCATAGTTCTAATGCGTTTTATCAGGTAATCGATTCGAACCTCAGATTCGTTCGCAAAATAGCGAAACAGGTCCCGTTTTTCTTGATGAGTTTCAGCCACCTGTAAAAAAAGAAATTGTCGATAAATGAGTGAGACGATTTCCACGAGATAATTGCCGACATAATCTGTAAACTCTTGCGACTTGAGATTCCTGATCATGTTCAGGACCCGGTTGAGACGCTCAATATAAGAAAGTAGATTGTCCTTTTCTTCTATCATGGATATCATTTTCACATCTTCTAATTTGCTCCATTCTCTATCAAGGACGTGAGTCGTGATGCCACCGACGGCGGCGACGACCTGCAATTGGGAAGTGCCCTCATAAATATTGGTTATACGGGCGTCCCGTGCCAGCCGTTCTACGGGAAAATTCTTCATAAACCCACATCCACCGTGGATTTGAACAGCATCATAAGTGACCTTGTTAACCATTTCAGTGGTCGTGTACTTGGTTAGAGGTGTCAGCAGTCCCACCAAGGTGGTGGCGAGTTTTAATTCGCTACGCACGTTTTTTCCGCCCTTTTGCAACCTTTCCAGCATGCCCAGGCGGTCCATTTGAGAGGCGGTATTGTAAAGCAGGAGGCGGCAAGTTTCGATTTCGATCTGCATTTTTTTAAGCATTTGATAAACGGCCGGAAAATTAACGATGGCCCGGTCAAACTGCTCCCGCTCATTGGCATATTTAACCGATTCTTCGAAGGCAGCTTGAGCGATGCCCACCGCTTGGGCTGAAACAGCCAACCTGGCGCCATCCATCAAATCTTTGACATAACGGATCAGTCCAAATCGACGTTTGCCTACCAATTCGGCTTTTGCCATGTTAAACTGCATTTCACAAGTCGGTGATCCATGGATGCCGAGTTTATTTTCGATTCGGCGTATCACCATGTTGTTATCCCGGTACCTTTCGTAAAGGAACATGCTGAGGCCTTTGGCGCCTTTGACTTTTTGTTCCGAACGCGCCAGGACCAGCGAAACGTCGCCGCAGCCGTTTGTGATAAACCGTTTGACGCCATTGAGATACCATTGGCCATCTTTTTCAACGGCTCTCAATTTGACAGCCTGAAGATCGCTGCCCGCATCCGGTTCGGTCAAGGCCATGGCTGCGCTCACCTTTCCGCTGCATAATTTCGGCAATAGGCGCGCTTTCTGATTTTCCGAACAAAATTTAGCGATGGTCACAGCGATATCCTGGAGACCGAAAAGATTCATCAGGCTGGCATCGGCCTGAGAGACCATTTCGATAATGACAGTATTGACTACCAGCGGCAGATTCAATCCCCTGTATTTTCGCTCGATACAACCGCCCATATACCCGGCTTGAGCCAACAGCCGCATACTTTCCTCGGTTTCAGGCGCCCAGTTCACTACACCATTTTCAAAGGATGCTCCTTTCTGGTCAACGGCCGGAGCACGCACTGCTATAAAATTCTCACAGATATCCCCGGCGTTGGCGAGCACCATATCGTACCATTGCAGGGCTTCTGAAACCGAATTCAAGGCGGCGGGGCCATTGTCTCTAAACTTATCCTCAAGATTTTCAACGATCTCTCCCAACTCGATTTGTTTTAAATAGAATTTCCTGTTCTCGCTATAGTAACTACCCATCCTTATTTCTCCTTCAGGTATCTTAACATCACCGGAATGATCTCCTTCAAATCGCCCACAATCCCGATATGGGCCATATTGAAGATCGGTGCATGGGAATCGGTATTTATGGCTATAATTTTATGTGATTCACCCATACCGGCACGATGCTGAATGGAACCCGAGATACCGCAGGCTATATACAATTTGGGACGTACAACAGCGCCTGTTTGTCCGATTTGTCGTTCCTTTTTGGCAAAACCAAAATCTACCGCTGCCCGACTGGCACCCATCTCGCCGCCGAGCGCTTCGGCCAGTTTGCGGATAAGCTGGAAATTTTCCGTATTCCCGACGCCCGCGCCGCCCGACACGATGATATTGGCTTTTTTAAAGTTGACCTTGGTTTTTTTGGGGACAACAGAAAGGAACTCGCTGATCACCCATTCTGCTTTAAAATTCGTGTGAAACGAATCCAGGCATACGGGTTGATTCCGCTTTTCTTCCGGCAAAAGCATGACGCCTTCCCTTACGGTTGCCATCATGGGGCGGTGGTCGGGGGTGATAATCGTGGCTAAGATATTGCCGCCGAACGCCGGCCGAACCTGGTACAGGATCTTACCCTTGTTTTTATAGTCGGCAATATACAGCTGCGTGCAATCTGCTGTCAGCCCCGACCTTAGGGAGCTGGCTATCAGGGGGGCGATGTCGCGGCCGGTATGGGTGGCGCCGAAGAGAACGATGTCCGGACGCTCCGAGCGTATCATTGCCTCTATTATATGTTTATAGGCTTTGGAATGTAGATGTACCAGAACTTGGCGGCTATAATAAAGCAGACGGTTCATGCCGAATGCAAACAGTGTTTCGTAATCATCCGGCAAATCGCCTCCAACATAGAATCCGATGACCTCGCCGTTGAATGGTTGGAGAAGGTCTGACGCCTTGTAAGAGAGTTCAATGCTCACGTCGCGCAGTTTGTTTGTTATCGGATTCTTTTCGATAAACACCATTATTTTCATTCGCTAATCTCCGCGTAATCTTTCCGGATGTCTTTTACCAGCTGTTTGATATCAGTCGGTTCTGTACCATAAAATTTTAATTCGCCGCCCTTCAGTGTAATGTTTTTAATTTTGAATACGCGGGTGGGGCTGCCTTTGATTCCGCAACGGCTTTCATCAAGCCCCAGATCGCCATTGCGCATGGTCGGGATGATCCAATTGTAGTTCAAAGCTGTAGGCCGAGCTTCCCGGGTAAATTTGTTTTCAAGATTTGCTCTAAAATATTTCAACATATTTAAACAATTGGGATAGCGTGGCGCGTTTGCAGCAGATGTGATGGTTAACAGGGCATGATACGGTATTTTGATTCGTTGGATCTGAAACTCGCTGTCCCGTTCAACAATCAGGTAATCCGGACCAATCCACTCTACTTTAGAGACGTAGGTGACTTGATTGAACCCTATTTTATCAGCAACCTGCGGACCGACCTGAGCGGTGTCACCATCTATCGCCTGGCTCCCTGCCAGAACGAGATCCACATTTCCGATTTTCTCAACCGCACCCGCCAAAACATATGATGTGGCCAAAGTATCGGACCCGGCGAATTTACGGTCTGAAAGGAGAATGACCTCATCGGCTCCCATATAGAGGGCATGTTTCAGGATTTCAACTGCCGCAGGCGGCCCCATGGTTAAAACAATAATGTAGGCTCCGATGGAATCTTTTATTTCCAGGCCAGTCTCAAGGGCATTGAGGTCTTCGGGATTGAAAATGGCGGGGAGGGCGGCCCGGTTAACAGTACCGTCATCTTTCATGGCGTTGCCCTTGATATTGGATGTATCCGGAACCTGTTTGGCCAAGACTACTATTTTTTTCATTTATCCTCCAAACAAAATTAGTAGATCACAGTTACGGCTAGGTGTGGAGCTGATAAATCGGTTCGGCTTTTTCCACATAGAGGCGTTGTTCCACAAAAAAACTCGCCGGCTGCCGATCTTCAAGAGTTTGATTAGAATGAATCAAACTCTCTGGTGAATTGTGCCGCCACCTAACACATAGTCACCTGAATAAAGCACTGCGGATTGCCCTGGTGTTACTGCGATCTGAGGGCTGTCGAAAATAACTTTGATGATCCTCTCCTTTTCATTGGGAAAAACCGTTGCAGGAACCTCTTTATGGCCCAACCGAATTTTTACCTCCGCCCGATATGGCCCATCCTTTATGGGGATTGTCACAAAGCTTAAATCGGAGGCGATAAGACCTTCTGAAAAAAGATCTTTCCGGTGGCCGACAACGATTCGGTTGTTTGAGGCATCTATTCGTGTAACATAAAGACGACTTGAGGCAGCTACACCCAGTCCCCTGCGTTGTCCCACGGTGTAATTGACAATACCTGCGTGTTTCCCAAGAATTTCACCCTTTTCACTCACAATAACACCTTCCCTTTGCTCATGAGGTTTAAAGAGGGAAGAATAACCTTTTCCTGTCATAAAATTCTGGCTTTCAGGCTGATCCGCGGTGATTAATCCTAGATTCCGCGCAATTTTTCTAACCTCCTGTTTTTTTAGTGATCCTAGGGGAAAGAGCGTATTGCGCAGCTGCGCGCCTGTCAGTCTGTGTAGAAAATATGTTTGATCTTTTGCAGAATCCGTTGCTTTTTTCAGCAGGATCTTCTCACCGGACCTGTCAATGCGCGCATAATGGCCGGTTGAGAAAAAATCAAAATCAATACCAGCGGATTTAGCCTTTGAAAGGAGAAAATCGAATTTGAGGTGCCGGTTGCAAACAACGCAAGGATTCGGTGTTCTCCCGGAGAGGTATTCCCTTTTAAGATAATCGATGACGTATTCTTTAAATTCCTTTCTAAGATCAATAATAGAAAATGGTATCCCAAGCTTTTGGCATACTAAAGCCGCGGTTTCTGCATCCTCTTTTTCACCCGGTCCATAACAGGCGTGAATGCCGGATTCCTTAATGTTTTCAGGTCCACTGTATATTTCCATGGCAATGCCGGTGACGTCATATCCTTTCCGGCACAAAAGGGCAGCAGCCACAGAGGAATCGACCCCGCCGCTGAGCCCCACTGCAACTTTTATCCTGCTGTTTCCCATTGTACGGATATGGTTTCCTTTTTCCCATCATGCAAATGCGTGATACGGGCTTCTTGCTTGACCGGTTTTTTCGTATATCGAAGCATCTTCTCCACAGCAGAATCAAGAGTAGTCCCCGAGAGTAATACCGTAGGGCCTGCAAAATCTTTGGGAACTAAAAGATGATCTCTCCTGCGTATGAGATTTTCGAGCATTTTGCACTCATGGTTGTTCCGCGCCACAACAATCTTGCTTCCATTATTAAGCCTGAAGTGCCTGCCTATTTTTATAAGCGAAATGTCCCGCACGGTGGGATTTTCAGTAAAAGTGAAATAATCACGCATTTTTTCTGAAAAATGCCTGTCTGTCAGAAGACATCCA
>CAZHAH010000124.1:0-17736 GCA_964530095.1 uncultured Desulfobacteraceae bacterium
CTAGCGATTTTATTCATTTTTTTTGAAATTTCTTCTGAATTCAGTTCGAGCTTACCTCATTATAAAGCTTGAGTCCGCCGCCGTTATACATCCATCCCATGTAGTCGATGAAGTCCATCCCGAAGGTTCCACCCGGGCCACCGGTGAAAAGAACTGCAGTTTTGTCTTTTCCGACCCAGTAGGCGCCCCAGGCATGCGCCCCGTCGATGACGCCCTTATTGGTAGCATCCAGGACCTCAAATGCGGGTACGATGGCGCCGGCCGGCAGATGCTTTATTTCTAACTGGCCGGCAGACATCTCATTTACTCTCTCAGTAAAATACTTAAAGTTTTCATAAAGTGTCAGCCCTGCGGGCCAGGTGGCCTGGAATGTCAGCTTGAACTTTTTGGCCATGGCCACTTGAGGCTGGGCCACCAGCATCAGGCCCACCGCCAGGACGAACAGGGTGATCAAAACCTTAACCGAAATCTTTCTTTTCATTTGCAAACCTCCTTTTGGTAGCGGACGCGATACTCACGTCCTGAGTTTGGTGATTAATCGACCAAGAACCTCAGCCTTTCTGAATATCTCTGCTATCATCGACCTGGTCATTAATCACAAGTTTACATCAAAAGACGTCCGGAGCCTTGTCTGACCAAAAGCTTGATGATAAAGCTTCCGAATCAATTCATAAAATCCCCCAGAGGCGTTATATCGGTACTTTGCAGAAACCCTTTTTCACATTTTATCCGTATGTACAGGAGCTCTGTTTTGGAATTTTTTTATAGTAAAATCAACATAAAGTAGATTTGGTTCAAAGTCTGAATGTTATTTAATTGGCGGTTGTTGTCAAGTAAAATTTTGCATGCCTTATCCGGTTTCTGAGTTGCGTGAATACTGTATTTATGACACTTCCGACAACGCAAATGCGATTGACACCTGCAAAAGCTTTGCCTTATATTTGGAGACGCCCGCATTTCACCACCGAAGGCGAAAGACCGGGCCCATTTTTTGAAACCACGCAAGAAGAAGGGTAATAAAGATTACCTGAATAACTAGAAGCCATCTCAAAAATAGGATTTTGGTTCAAGGTTAAGGCGGGGCCGAGTTTCAGCCCGCAGGCATACTTAAGTATGTCGAGGACTTGAAACGAGGTCCCAACGCAGAGATTGGGCCAAAAGACATTTTTGAGATAGCTTCTAATATCAGAAAGGAGACCGATATGCACAGAGTGAGTGTCATGTATCCCAATCAGCCGGACGCCAAATTTGACTTCGATTACTATTGCAACACCCACATGGAACTGGTCCGCAGTCATTTGAAGCCTTTTGGTTTGATTAAAACCGAAGTGGATCGCGGTGTTTCCGGCGGTGGTGACCAACCGCCGCCGTATGTCTGCATCGGACATCTTTACTTTGAATCTAAGGAAGGCTACACCAACGGTATCGCTGAGACGGGGGCTGTTTTGCGGGGAGATATCTCCAATTTTACCGATATCGTACCGGAAAGGCAGATAGCGAAATTCTAGACTAAAAGATATGGCATTTCGCGTGCGTTTGCCATCAGAACTGGATGGGCCTGCGAGGTGTACAAAGACTCTCCCTATCCCTCTACCCATTTCTTGATACTAATTCGCCTTCGATGTATCGGTGTATGATACCGGAGATGAGCGTTTGATAGGGGATACCCATTTCCATTGCTTTTTTTTGAATTCCTTTATAATCATGGTCGTAAAGACGAATTGTAATTCGTTTGTCTTTTTTAAAAGTGTTTTTTGCGATGGCTTTGATATTTTCTATTTCTTTTCTTGATGGGGTGGAAAGTTTCATCTTTCCGCCATTAAAAGCATCTAAAATATTTTTTTCTTCTTTATCGTATTTCATTTCATCCATCCTGTTCTTTTTGATAAATCTTGGTTGCTTTTCTGCTTGGGATAATTGTCTTTAAAAATATACATTCTTTTTTAATAACGTACGGAACAAGAAAAATATAATCCTCAATGATAACAAAATAAATTTTTTGCTCTGGGTATTTTTTTTGATCTGGGTGATCTGCGGTTTTCCAGACATCACCTTGTGATAAATGAAAAACCACCTGCTCAAAAGATAGTTTTCTTTCTTTTTTCAGCCATTCATTTTTCTCAGGATTCCAATCGAATTTCATGTTCATATTGTACATCTTTTGCATGTACAAGTCAAGTACAGTTTAACCGAAAAGTCACGTTACCGAATTAGAGATGTACTCGTAACGAAAATTTGAATTAATTCTTGTGTTTTCTTGTCATAAATCTGTTTTTCATCTTTTCCCATTCAAAATTCAATGTTGGACGTTCATTGTATCTTCTCTCACAATTTCCGGATAAATGCTTCGCCGCGGGCCATGGTCTCTTGGTGGTACATCGGAGGCGCCAAACCATCTAATAGCCGCCGCGTGTATCGCCGCAGGATTTCCTCCGCTCTTGGTGATCCCTTGGTCTGCCACTCATCGAAAGTCACTTTCTCGAAAATCGGACTGCGATAGAAAGCGTTTCGAAAGTGCTTAAAGGTAAGATCGGACGTTAAAAAATCACCGCCGGGTCCGACCTGTGTAATCTCATCCATTCCAATGCTGGTGCCATCCAGAACAAATCCCTGCACAAGATGACGGGCCTGGGCGATAATATCGTTGGCATAAACAATCATGGCGGGCGAAAAAACGATCGAATCCAAAATGTCGCCCACAAAAGGGGCCAGCCCCACCTTCCCCATACAACTCATGAGATGGTTCATCCATTGATGGCCGCTGATGATCAGATCCGCCCCCCAGCCCTGTCCGCTTCCCGAGGTTCCGACGTGGGGCAATTGGTAGTGACTCATCATTTCCGCACAGGCCAGATCTATCAGATAGCTTTTTGGATCGTAAAAACTCCCTTTGCCGCGCATATTAAAGCAAGCCGGCAAACTCCCCAGGATCATGGGCGTACCGGGCTTCATCAATTGACCCAGCGTCAATCCCGCCAGCAATTCAGCGTTCATCAGCACCAATTCGCCCGCGGGCGTAATCGGTGTTGAAGCACCGGCCATGCCATAATTAGAGTAGATTATGGGCAGACCGTGGTCGATCGCCGCATTCATTTTATCGATTGTGCCCCTGTTAATCACCAATGGTGTGATCGGATTTATATAGGGGATGATAGAGGGTCGTAACGATAGATCCCCATGCAGCTCTTCCAAAAGATCTAAGACCATCGGGAACCTGTTTTCATTTGAGACGAGGAGTACCAATGGTTTACGTGTATTGGCCGTCATTTCTAAAGCGGCAAAAAGATCTGATAATTCAGGGGGGACATCCCGTATCACCCCAACCGTTGAGATAACATCAAAACTGGAGAGTAAATCGCCCAACCGGACCATCATCTCCATATGTTTACGACCAAAGGGGATCACCGCATCGGTTTCAGGGTCCTGATAATAGAGAGTTGTTACGCCTATCCCGAATCGTGCTTTATCCGGCAGACGAAAAGCGAGGCACCCGTCGCGATCATACACATTGATGGTTGAAGGGGCAGTCTGCAATGCCCGCTCAACCAGCTCCGCTGGAATACAGACCCGATCCCCTTTGATCAATTTGGTCTCAGATGCTGAGGTCAACAGTTCACGAGCTTCTTCTGAATCGACACGGACACCGACCGAAGACAGAATTTCGAGTGAATCAGAATGCACCCGCTTTACCTGTTCTTGATTTAAAACTGTCAGGCAGGGTTTGACAATGTTCGGATTAGGCATAGTCCCCTCCTTTGCACGCTTTAGTGTCCATCCACAAATGGTCTTTTTTGTGTTGTACGGCGTTCTCCGCGGGATGCCGAAGGGCTTCGTCCTTCATAGGTGCCGGTTACGACGTACGCTGAGTACGCCTCACCGCAAACCCTTGTGCGGCCTTGTCCAACACAAAAAATCCGCATTTCTGAATTGGACACTTTAGATCTTTTTTTATTTAATTCTAGAGACCCTCTATGTTAAGGAGATAAGATCGTTTCCAAAATCTGTGAGGGTCAGACGGTCTTATAAGAAAATAAAATCCCAAATCTCAAGCACTAAATTGCAAATAAACCTCAAATCTCAATAGACAATGGCCAAAACATTCTCCACAGTTGTATCACATCGGCTCGCAAACCCTGGTCTGCCGGTGATGATGCCATTGGGCATAACTGTAGACGGATTTTTTGTTTGGAATTTTGAATTTGGATCATTGGGATTTGTTTGAGATTTGATTTTTGGTGCTTGGAATTTAAATGATTTTAATTAAAGAGGAGGGACAATATGAGGAGCCATGAAGTCGATTACAAAATTATGGGCGATGATATGCAAATTGTCGAGATCGAACTCGATCCCGGTGAAACCGTCATTGCCGAGGCGGGTGCTATGAACTACATGGACGATGGCATTTCCTTTGAAGCCAAGATGGGAGATGGCTCCCAACCGGATGAAGGTGTTTTTGGCAAGCTGTTAAATGCCGGCAAGCGCGTTTTAACCGGAGAATCCATTTTCATGACCCACTTCACCAACACCGGGCACGGGAAAAAATCGGTCGCCTTTTCGGCTCCCTACCCCGGTAAGATTATCCCGGTGGATATGTCCAAAATAAGCGGTGATCTCTTTTGTCAAAAGGATGCCTTTCTTTGCGCCGCTTATGGAACCCAACTCGGGATTGCTTTCACCAAACGGCTCGGAACCGGTTTTTTTGGCGGCGAAGGCTTTATCCTTCAGCGCCTGAGCGGTGACGGTATGGCCTTTATCCATGCCGGCGGCACCGTTATTCGGAAGCAACTGACCAATGGAATTCTAAAAATCGATACGGGCTGCATTGTTGCCTTTACGGCCGGTATCGAATACGATATTGAGCGTGCCGGTGGTCTCAAATCGATGTTTTTTGGCGGCGAAGGGCTGTTTCTGGCCACACTTAGGGGCACGGGAACCATCATGTTGCAAAGCCTTCCATTTTCGCGGATGGCCGATCGGATTTTGCAGAATGCACCATCGGTCTCCGGAAAAGGAAAGGGTGAAGGATCGCTATTGGGCGGGATCGGGAGGTTAATGGACGGAGACTAACCGAGCGGGAAAGGGAGTCAGCATGGATGCGGAGATATTAAGACTGGAAAATATAGGGCGTGGTGATGTGGCCATGGCCGGCGGAAAAGGGGCCAATCTGGGAGAGCTGCTACAAAACGGATTCCCGGTTCCGCCCGGATTTGTGGTGACCGCCCAGGTCTGCCGGCACTTTTTTGAATCGCTTGGACTGGATAAAAAAATCGAAGGCTTGCGGGAAAAAGCGCCTGACAATATCAATCTGCACTGTGCCGAAATCCGCAGGATCATCACTGAAACGAAACTCCCATCAAAATTGGCCGATACGATCACAGCGGCCCACGCCGAGCTGGTCAAAAATCGGGGAACGGATATTGTTTGTGCCGTCAGGAGCTCCGCCACGGCCGAAGATCTGGGCGAAGCCAGTTTTGCCGGGCAACACGAAACATACTATTATGTTACCCGCGAGCGCCTGCTGAAAATGATCAAGCACTGTTGGGCCTCCCTGTGGAGCCCCGAGGCGATGTCGTATCGCTCCAGTCAGGGAATCGATCACGCCTCGGTCTTTATGGCCGTCGTGGTCCAGGAAATGATAGCGGCCGAGGTTTCCGGTGTGACCTTCAGCGCCAACCCGGTGACCGGTTCCAGAAACGAGATCGTCATCGAATCCAGTTGGGGTATGGGGGCCGCTATTGTGGATGGCCGTGTGACCCCGGACCATTATGTGGTCGAGCGCGAAGGACTCAAACTTCGTGAGAAGCGCATAGCCGAAAAAAAATTCCTGGTGCCGGCGCGCCTGGAGGGACCCAGCCCGATTCGTCTGCAGGAGGTGCCGCATGCACTGCGCCAAAAGGAGACGCTGTCCGAAGATCTGGTCCGCAGGATTGCCGATCAGGCCGTGAAGGCCGAAGCCCATTTTGAAAGCCCCCAGGATGTTGAGTGGGCCGTGGTCGACGACCGGCTTTATATGTTGCAGTCCCGTCCCATAACGGTAATGGGGCCCGAGGAAATTGGAAAGGACGTCAAAGGAAAGTTTGTCCTGTTCAAGCCCTTGATCGAAAACTTCACCGAACCCCTGACGCCCCTGGCGGCAGATTTGTACCGCAAGGCCCTCCCGCCCGGAATCGATTTAATCCAAGGTTGGGTTTACGTCAATTTCAAGGTGTTTCGGGCCATGTTTCCCTATAAGATTTCAGATGAGGAAGTCGCCAACCTGCTCTATGGGTTGGACACCCATACATCCGAAATGAAATTCGCACTTTCCAAGCTGCCGGCTTTCCTGATTTTTCTTTTTTTTGGTTCCCTCGCTTTCGCCGTCGGATTCGCCCGCACCCGCAAAATGCCCGATGATTTTATGGACGGATTCCGAGACCTCTGCCAAAAGGTGGAGCGGGATCCGGCGTATGGTCCCATCGAAACCTTCTTCCGGCTTTTGACCTGGACCCGGTTTTTTGATCCCATTGGCAACATGGTGATGATGGTTAACTGGTCTGCAGGACGGTACTTTTTTTTGATGGATGTCTTAAAAAAACTGATCCGCCGCTGGCTCCCAAATTTACAGGAAGATGCCGCCGACATGCTGACCGCGGGCGGCCAGGGGGTGTTGTCCGTAGAGATGGGCCGCGGCATTTGGTCGCTGGCCGATACCGCCAAAAAAAATCCTCAAGTCCGCCAATTGATCGAGCAGCAGAAACCGGACAAGGTTTTGGAACGGCTTCAGGCCGAACCGGGTGCGCAGGATTTTGTGCAGCAACTGACTGATTTCCTAGCCGTACACGGCCATCGGGGGCTCAAGGAACTTGAGTTTCGCTCGCCCCGTTGGGAGGAAGACCCCACACCGATTCTGGGTATGGTACGCAATTATCTGCTGGTCGAGTCCGACCCGGTTGGCCATGAAAAAAAGGTGCAGACTATGCGCGATCGACTATCGGCCCAAATTGTCGAACAGCTCGCTCAACTGCCTTTTGAAACCCGTCTCAAACCGCGCTGGCGTGTGCTGCAACATTTGGTACAGCGCATAAAATATTTCGCCAAGATGCGGGAAAATTCACGTTTCTATCACATCATGGGTTTTTATATAGTCCGCAAAAAGATCCTCAGGATCGAGGCCGAATTTATGCAGCAGGGAAAACTCAGATGTAAAGACGACATTTTTTACCTGCTGTGGGATGAGGTTAACGGGCTGCAGTCCGGCCGGCTGGGCTGGACCGATGTGGAAGACCAGGTCCATCGACGGCGCATGGAGCATATTCGACATTCGAAGATGTTTCCGCCCAAGCTGATCGGGTTCAAGGTACAGTCCGAATCACAGGTAGCAGAACCGGCTGAAGGCGATAGGCTGACCGGGCAAGCCGCCTCCTCCGGCATCTACGAGGGAGTGGCCCATGTGATCCTCAATCCTTCGGCCGACATCGAGCTTAAGCCGGGCGAAATCCTGGTGGCGCCCTACACCGACCCGGCCTGGACGCCGCTTTTTTTGACCGCCGGAGCCGCCGTGGTCGAAGTGGGAAGCTATCTTTCCCATGCCGGAACGGTCGCGCGGGAGTTCGGCATGCCCTGTGTCGTTGATGTTTCCGACTGCACCAAGCGGATTCACTCCGGGACTCGGGTTAAGGTAAACGGCGATGAGGGGTTGATTCGGATCGTTTCCGAGGAGGAAGGAGGTAAGGCATGACAATCGTTATCATAATCGCACTGTTTCTCTTGGGTATGTTTCTGGGCGCCCAGTTGATTGCTGCGCTCTATGGCGTTATCGACTTATGGTACACGATCAAAACCGCCTATCTGAACGTCATCAAAGGAATTTTAGGATGGAGCGTCGTCATCGCCGCCCTAACCCTGTTTTTGGGTGACACTTATCGGCCGGCTCTCTTGTGGGGTCTGGCTGCCTTTGCCGGTTGTCATGTGGCCACCTTCGGTTTGACGACGTTGATCGCCAAGATAGCGACCCGGCCGGTAAAGAGTGAAGGAGAGTAAATATTGACAGAACAGATTAAAACCACATGCTGTTCGTATGATTGCGGCGGACGATGTCTGCTAAAGGTCCACCTTGAGGAGGGCAAAATCAAGCGCCTCGCAACCGATCCCCGACCGGCGCCGAGTCTGAAGGCCTGCCGTCGGGGCCTAACTCAACATGAAGTCTGCTCGGCCCCCGATCGCCTCAGGCAGCCTTTAAGGCGGATCGGCAAACGGGGAGAGGGACATTTTGAACCGATCACCTGGGAAGAAGCCTTCGATGCCGTTTCCAAAGAACTCAAGCGGGTCAAAGACCAGTACGGCAATCCTTCTCTTTTTCTGATGCACCATTACGGCTGTGAAAGCCCGCTGCACGATACGTTGAAAACCGCCGCACGCTTTTTCGCCCTTTTCGGCGGTTGTACCACCATTTGGGGCAATGCGTCTTTTGAAGCCGGACATTTGGCCACGCTGGCCACCTTCGGCACCCCCTTTGACGGAAACAGCCGCGACAATCTTTTGGATTCACGCCTGATCATCATGTGGGGCTGGAATCCGGTGGAGACCCGCTTTGGGCCGGACACGGCCTATTATTTGGCGCAGGCCAAAAAGGCCGGGACTAAAATCGTCTGTGTCGATCCCCGGTTTAATCCCTCCGGTCAGGCCTTGGCCGAACAATGGGTTTCCATTCGGCCCGGAACCGACACCGCTCTGCTCATCGCCATGGCGCATGTGATGATCGCCGAAAACCGATATGATCGGCACTTTATTGAAACCTACACCTCGGGGTTTAAAAAATTTGAGGACTATGTCATGGGGCAGGCAGACGATCTCCCCAAAACACCCGTCTGGGCCGAGGCGATTACCGGCGTGTCGGCCGACATTACCGTACAGCTCGCCCGTGGTTATGCAACCCTTAAACCGGCGACCTTGTGGGCCAGCTGGGCGCCGGGGCGAAGTGCATACGGCGAACAATATCATCGTGCGGCCATCACTTTGGCCGCCATGACCGGAAATATCGGGATTAAGGGCGGACATGTGGCCGGCGGAACCGGCCGCATCCCTTTGGGAAACCTCAGCAAATCGTTTCCAGTCCCCAGCGACGCCAATCCAAAAGTGCACCTTACCGATGTTTACGATGCCCTGATTGAGGGTGAATCCGGCGGCCACCCGGCCGATATAAAACTCCTGTATCTTATCGGCAGCAACCTGTTAAACCAGTTTCTCAACACCCATAAGGGCATCGAAGCCTTAAAAAATCCGGATTTTATTGTTATCCACGAGCTTTTTATGACACCCACCGCCCGGTATGCCGATATGATTCTCCCCGTGACCCACTTTTTTGAAAGCCAGGATGTCGGACTCCCCTGGCTGGGGGGGCCCTACTATATCCATATGGATCAAATTTGCGCACCCCTGGCCGAAACAAAATCCGATTTGGAGATATTTGCCGAGTTGGCGCGGCGTCTCGATATCGAGGATTACAATTTGAAATCAGACGAGGCATGGGTACACGAATTTGTTGAATCCACACCCGATCTACCCGACTTTGAAACGTTCAGGCGCCAAGGCCATCATCACATTAAGCTGGACCAGCCCTGGATTGCCTTTCGTCAGGAAATAGAAGATCCCGCGCATCATCCCTTCCCTACCCCATCCGGAAAAATCGAGATTTACAGCCAAAAACTGGCCCGGATGAACCATCCTTTAATCCCCCCCATCCCCCAATATATCGAACCCTGGGAAGGGCCTCGCGACAAGCTCTCCGGCCGATACCCGCTTCAATTGGTGAGTCCTCACGCCAAGATGAGAGTCAACTCCACCCTGGACAATATTCCGTCATTGAAGGCCGCGGCCGATGACCGCTTATGGATCAACCCCGCGGATGCTGAGGCACGGGGCTTTCGGAATGGAGATCGAGTCCGCGTATTTAACGACCGCGGCCAACTCCTAACGCTGGCCAAAGTCACCGACCGGATTATGTCCGGCGTAACCAGTCTGGATGCCGGCGCCTGGTTTCATCTTGATGCGCATGGACTCGACCACGGCGGATGTGTAAATGTCTTGACCCTTGACAAGATGTCACCCGGCGGCGCCTTTGCCTGCAATAGCTGCCTTGTCCAGGTTGAGGCCGCACCTTAAGCATACGTAGGCTAACCAATGAAAATTATCGATTTGAGCATGCCTATCGAGCCAAACCATTTTTAAAAATATCTAAATTGAGGAGGATAAAGTTAATGGAACTGTTTAATTTGGGAAAAATTACCTGGTCCGAAACACAATTGATCTACCATGCCCTGGCAGAACTGAACCGGGAAGCGCTTTCGCTGGTTTCGCCTGCCTCTCCCTATGTCTGCATCGGTTTTCATCAGGATGTGGCGCAGGAGGTAGATCTCGAATTTTGCCGGCAAAATGAGATTCCGGTTTTTAGGCGTAAGGTCGGAGGTGGTGCGGTTTATCTGGATGGCAAGCAGCTTTTTTTCCATCTCATTATGCATAAAAATAACGCCGCCATCCCAGCTAAAAAAGAGACCTTCTATAAAAAATTCCTCAAGCCGGTGGTTGACGTTTACCGCCATATCAGTATTGCAGCCGAATACAAGCCGGTCAATGACGTTATCGTCGAAACACGCAAGATTTCCGGCACCGGCGTCGGCGAAATCGGAGATTGTGTTGTTTTTGTTGGCAATCTGATTGTCGATTTCAATTACGACATGATGGCCAGAGTTCTCAAAGTACCGGATGAAAAGTTTCGTGACAAAGTTCATCAGACACTCAAAGAGAATTTATCCACAATCCGCCGGGAGCTGGGTGCTGAAAAAGCCGCACAGTGGAAGGAATCCGCACTCAATCGACTTATGGCTGAAGAATTTCAAAAAATTGTGGGGCCGATGACACCCGCCCATCCGGATGAAGAGTTGCAGTCGAAAATGGATGAAATCGGTAAAAAAATGATGAATGATGAATGGCTTTTCCAATCAGGCCGTAAGCTCGCCGGCCGCGATATTAATATCCGCGCCGGAGTAAAGTTGATACACAAAATGCATAAAGCAACGGGTGGACTGATCCGAGCAGATTTTGAACTATCCGAGCGAAAGTGTATGAATTTGAATATATCGGGCGATTTCTTTTGCTTTCCAGGCGAGGCCATCAGCCGGCTGGAATCACGACTTGAGGGACAGCCCCTGGCGGATGCCCGGCAGATCGTTGAAGCCTTTTACACGCAAGAAAGCATCGAAACGCCCGGGGTTGAGGTTGATGACTGGATGCGGGTATTGACCGTCTAAAGTAAATCGGCACCCAAAATTGAACAATGTAATGTTGACCCCAACGTTCACGGGCTCAGAGGCTCAGGATTCTCTAAAATTAGCCACTATTTAACCGCTCTTAACTTATTTCCAAACCGCAGGCGCAACTCATGGCACAAGAAGGCTTTAAACGAAAACTCACCGTTATCCTGAGTGCCGATGTCGAAGGCTACAGTCGCCTTATGGGTGATGACGAAGAGGCCACGGTGCGCACTATAACGGCCTACCGTGAGATTCTTTCTACTCTGATCCAACAGCACAATAGCAAAGTATTGGACTCACCAGGCGATAATTTGTTGTCGCAAGTAATTTGATCGTGTCTTTATATTATGGGGCTGTTCAGAAGGTGCGGAATGCATGGTAACATCATGAAAAGAGTGCTCTTGGCTGGAGTAACAGGTTACTTAGGAAGCTATATTGCAAAAGAGCTTCGAGAAAGAGGTTTTGTCATCAGAGCAATCGCTCGCGATACCGGACGTATAAAGGAAAGAAACATTGAAACGGACGAGATATTTGAGGCGGAATTGACAAAGCCCGAGACTATCGAGGGCTGTTGTAAAGAGATCGATGTTGTCATTTCAACAGTTGGTATCACAAGGCAAAAAGACGGCCTTACCTACATGGATGTTGACTATCAGGCCAATATGAATTTGTTGCACGAAGCACTAATCAGCGGTGTGAAAAAGTTCATTTACGTTTCTGTTTTAAATGGCGAAGACCTGCGGCATTTGAAAATATGCGATGCAAAGGAAATGTTCGTTGAGCAATTAATAAGATCAGGAATGGATTATTGCATTATCCGTCCAAATGGTTTTTTCTCTGACATGGCCGAGTTTTATACAATGGCCAAGAAAGGACGAATCTATTTTTTTGGTAACGGAGAATTGAAAGTGAACCCGGTACACGGCGAAGACTTAGCGACTGTCTGTGTTGACGCCATTGAAAAGACGGATCATAAAATTTGGGTTGGTGGACCTGAGACCCTCACCCATAACGAGATTGCATTGACAGCCTTTGCCGTTTTAGGGGTTAAACCGAAAATAACGCATATCCCGGATTGGGTACGAACCGCAATTCTCAAGCTGGTGAGAATCTTTACATCGAGCAAGATTTATGGACCGATAGAGTTTTTCTTGACCGTTATGGCAATCGATATGATTGCTCCTGAATATGGAAAACACACAATAAAAGAATATTTCAATGACCTGAGAGACAAGAGTGCTTAAACATCTACCATGAAAGCGATTCTACACACAAAATACGGACCTCCGGATATTCTTCAGTTAAAAGAGATTGAAAAACCTATTCCCAAGGACAATGAAGTACTGATTAAAGTATATGCGACAACTGTAACAACCGGAGACTGTAACGCTCGAAATTTCACATTTGTCCCTAAATTGTTCTGGCTCCCAGCGCGAATGTATTTTGGTTTCATAAGACCAAAAATAATGATACTGGGGACTGAACTGTCTGGAGAAATTGAAGCGGTGGGAAAAGATGTAAAACTATTTAAAAAAGGTGACCAGATTTACGGACTGCACGGTATCGGTTTTGGTGCTCATGCCCAGTACAAGTGTATGCCTGAAGACGGCGTGGTGGTAAAAAAGCCGGCCAATATGACCTATGAGGAAGCCGCAGCCGTTCCTTTTGGGGCACATACCGCACTGTTTTACCTTAGAGATAAAGGGAATATCCAAAGAGGACAAAAAGTCCTTATCTATGGCGCTTCTGGAAGTATTGGTACTTTTGCGGTACAGCTTGCCAGGTACTTCGGGGCAGAAGCTACCGGGGTATGCAGTACCACGAATTTAGAAATGGTGAAATCACTGGGCGCCGATAAGGTAATTGATTACACTGAAGAGGATTTTACCAAAAGCGGTGAGACCTATGACATTATTTTTGACACGGTTGGCAAGACTTCGTTTTCGCGTTGTAAAAACTCGTTAAAGCAGAAAGGAATTTTTCTCGCGGCACTGATTGATTTGACAGAGCTTGTTCAAATACTACGGACTGGGGTGATAGGTAGCAAGAAAGTAAAAGGTGGGATAGCACCTGAAAGAACTGAGGATTTAAATTTTTTCAAAGAGCTTATGGAGACGGGAAAGATCAAACCGGTCATAGATAGACGCTATCCGTTGGAACAAATTCCAGAAGCTTTCAGGTATGTAGAAAAAGGACACAAAAAGGGAAATGTAGTCATAACTGTGGGTCATGATAACAAAACGCTACACCCCCCAGAAAGATAAAATGTCATCGCTATCGACATTAGTTATGTCTTTGTCACCAATAATGTCAATGAATTTGAAAAGCTCGTCGCACAGGCCCCACTGTGGCCCTCGAAACAGTTCAGCGAATGTCCCTATGAAGACCTGAGAGAGCCACAACTGTTGCATGTGGATCCATTCGGGAATCTCCACATCTGTCAGGGGATCTCGTTGGGCAATCTCTTTCAAAGGCCATTGAAAGAGATTTGCGAAACGTATGACTCGGATTCGCACCCCATCACGGGACCATTGCTTGAAGGAGGTCCGGTGGAGCTGGTAAAGCGTTATGGGTTACCATATGAAGAGAAGTATGCCGACGCATGTCATTTATGCTCTGAAGCCTGCCGAGCATTACGAAGGCAATTTCCGGAAATTCTTGTGCCGGATCAGATATTTGGGGTGGTTTAAAGCTGGTGAGGGCTCGAATTCAAGGAGGCAGCCAATACCAATAATAATTTCATTCTTTTTTACGCCGGATTATTTGATATCACAAAGCAGTCAGCCAAAATGATATGTTTGGAATCAAGTTATCCCAACCGAAGCTCCGGTCCATTTTATGCCTTTTGGGCAGATCTGACCTGAAGCGCTTAATGCATGGAATCGATGGTCGAGCCTACACTTGATTTGGTTTCTGATTAGCGACCAAATCTTTAATATCTTACCACCCCCCTATGACAGATCCGGTCAAAACATCGGCAATTTTTTAGGCCAAGGTTCTCAAACAGGAAAATAAGTAAAATTGCGTGCTTTCCTTTCTTGGGGCTTTTGCCTTTTATGGCCGTCCGTGATATCGCCTTTAAAATTCAATCATTAATGGAGGCCGCTATGACTAAGAATGGTTATGTTAAGGGTAAAAGCAAAAATGATATTTTGGGTGAAATGGTTGATACCGCGCAATCCACGTCGCCAGTCCGTGAACAACAAAAAATGGGGATTGTCGTTCGGTGTACCGAGGATATTGAGGCGGCTCTTAAAAGCCTTGAAAACTCAATGGGCCGCAACGCCGAATCAAGCCAGGGATTGGCTAAAAAAGTATATTGGCTAAACGTCATTCTTGCCACCGCCACTGCCCTTGGTACAATTCTGGCTCTCTGGAAATTTTTCGTTTAGAGTTGCGATTCGCCTTTTAAGAGACCGCGCTATCGGGGTTGATCAGCCAATGAGATTCCCCGCCAAATTTCATTATCTTTGTAATAATTGTAAATCTACTTTTTAGCTCTCATTAACCAAATGGCCGCTTACTCAACAAGCAACCGATTAAAATGTTTCAAATGTGGCAAATTGAAAGGTCAAAGCGAATTCCATTATTTATATCATAATGCTGATTGGCTTTCTGAATATGTAAATATCTTAAACATGCGTGAAAATATAGTAAAATATTTTGCGGTTATCTAAAAAGCTCCAGTAAACAAAAATATGACCGGAGTGTGACCGGATCTGTCACAGGTTCATGATATTCTGGCCTCAAAAAAACATAGGAGGCCAACATGAAAGAATTCACCATTACTGAAGATTTTCCAAAATCCGAAATTGAGTTTGATTTGCGTTTTTCAAATCCAAGCGCCTGTTACGATTATTTGTTTTCCTTAAAATGGCCCAATGGCTTTGTCTGTAAAAAATGTGAAAATCAAAATTGTTGGATTAGTGCTAAACGACTCTATATCTGTACCAACTGTGAGCATCAGCATTCGTTAACTGCCGGCACGGTTATGGACAGTTCTAAAAAACCGATTACATATTGGTTCAAAGCTATGTGGTGGTTTACGACAAGAAGATCTGGCGTTAATGCCGTAAATCTTAAAGAGCTTTTGGGCTTTGGAAGCTACAACACTGCCTGGCATTGGATGCAAAAGTTAAGACGATGCACCATACGCGAGAATCGAGAAAAATTATCCGGACGCGTTGAAGTGGATGAATTTGTAATTGGCGGCGAAAAATCCGGCAAACGCGGCCGCGGTGCGGAAGGCAAAACAATTGTAGCCGCTGCAGTCGAGCGATGTAACAAGAAAAAAATAATCGGTCGTATTCGCCTCCAGGTCATACTGGACTATTCAGCTTTTTCATTGGAAACGTTCATTAATGAAAATATACAACCGGGCAGTATCGTCGCTACAGACTCATGGTCCAGTTACTCGTCAATTATCAATGAACAATGCCATATGCAGACAAACCAATCAAAAACCGATAAGAAACAAGACAGTTTATACGGTGTTCACCTGGTTACCACCCTTGTTAAACGGCTAATTCGAGGAACCTATCAAGGGCGTTTCGAACCGAAATATCTGCAAAATTATCTGGACGAATATGTATTCCGATTTAATCGTCGGAATTCAAAATACATCGGTAAAAAATTCATGCGTATTGTGCAACAGGTTGTAAAATCTTCTAAAATTAAATGCAATCAAATCAAGTGGGATATCGACCCAATTTCAGAATTCTTCTCACTTGAGCTTTGTGGATAACCGCAAAATATTTAAAGGAAGAAGAGATTTCTGAATTCAGTATAAATCCAGTTTGTAAAGAATGTTTTGATACAAACGATGCAAAATTTCTTGAGAAAAGTAAGGCTTATCTTAATCCGGAAACATTTGGATTTAAACAATGCTCCAGATGTAAAAAGTGGATAGGTAGTGAACACTTTTTAGACAATCCTGAAAATATATCTGAATTATTCCTTGTTTGCGAAGATTGCCTCGACAAGACTGACAGCAAAAAACTTGGCTTAAAAAAATGTTCAAAATGTGGAAAGTGGAGATTAAAAAACAAGTTTGAGGAAGATCTCGACGCAAAAGATAAATTATTTCATGCCTGTGAAGAGTGTACCCATTCTGATATTAAGTTACGAAATGAACTATTCAAAAGGCGCTATCCGTTTTTCTGGATAAAATTGATTATAGGCGCTGCTGGCCTTTACACTATATTGAAGTTTTTTACATCTTTATTTGATCGAATAGACTCATACATGAAAGGTTATGGATTTCTTTTAGTTTTTATAATACCTGCACTTATAAGTATAATTATCAAAGGAAAATTGCTATTAGCACAATTTCTTGATGACCTTAAATATAGGCGCAAATAACTCTCCAAGGGGCTCGGGGGCGCTGATGCGACAAGTCATTTGGCCCACGCCTGATTTCTGGCGACATAGCCATTTCAAGTCACACCAGCTCTCCGGTTACGTTTTAATGCTATATAACCCAACTCAACCCGTGACCCATCAGGTAACGATTACGGCACAAGTCAGAAACCCAATCGGCAATTCACTGGGGTTCTGATTACGATACGTATAGGTAACACAAAAGAATTCCGTCTCGGCGAGTTCACCTGAACCAATTCCCCACTTTTTTCTTAAACCATCTTTCCCCCAAACATGGGCAACTGTAAATTAGCGTTACAGATCGGTATTTATCAGAATTGCCAACTCTGGCATTTTTGATAAATGGTTGTGAACTGTCTTTTGGCCAACTCCCATAATTTTAGCGATTCTATGCTGGGAGAAGCCCCGTCTGCGCATTCGAAAAATCTTATTTTTAGGCCCCTAATAGAGAACGTTGCTTACTTATTACACTTAGAATTTGGGTACGTTCATTGGAATATATGATAGATTAGCGTAAGAGTTCGTCGCGCCTAAGTTGATTCAATCATCCCCTTCTGGTGATCCTCGAACCGTTTTTTAGGTTTTTGGAAAACCCGACGCAGGTTCGATTATCTTTTCCATCCAATAATACGTTCGTATAAAATATTTTACAGGCTCAGTCATGGCCCTGGGAGAGCAAATTATCAATATTACCAAAATTGGTATTTCCGATAATTTCTGGTATTATGTCCGAGGTCAGAAGACAGATGACTCATTAAGGCAATGGGTTATAGTTGAGAAGGCATGGGCAGCTTTATACTTTCTGTATTATTTATTTTATCAGGGACAACTAAAGCTGCATCCGCAGGACTTCAAGTTAACCAAAAAGGAGAAGTATATGAATCTACAAGTAAAGGCTTGATCAATTGGACCGCAAGGAAACTTGTAGCGAAAGGTTATTAAAGCCCCGACCAAGACACTTATGGTCAGATAAAAGCAGCCCAGCTTACCGCGCGAGCTGAATTATTGACAATCTTCAGCAATAATTCAGGAACCGTTCAATATACAGGTATTATTAAAAAACTGATGT
>CAZHAH010000125.1:0-17626 GCA_964530095.1 uncultured Desulfobacteraceae bacterium
TACATCAGTTTTTTAATAATACCTGTATATTGAACGGTTCCTGAATTATTGCTGCTTAATGTCTGCGCCGTCGGTGCTAACCTATCTATGCGATTCAGCCAATGACGGCGAGCTGTTTCCGCTGCTTCGGATCATACAGAAAGCCGGCGGTTTTAAAAGGATCATGGCCTCTGAGATCGGCAGTGACATTTTGAAATCCGAGTTTACCAATCACCTTGGGGTATTTATCTCATACGGAGACTTGGCGAATTTAATCTTCCCAGACATAAGGGCGTCACTTCCCTATTTTAGCCAGCGAAATATTGTATCGGAAATCCGTTTATATATGGGTATTATACCCTTTATGCTCTGCATCATTGGATACTTTTTTACCAAGTCTCGTTACCGACACTTGGCGGCGATACTCCTGGGCATCCTGTTGATAAACATGTTTAGTTTTTATGGGGTAGATGGCAAACGATTCAACTTTCTGCAAGACGTATTCAGCGCACTGTTTCCACCGCTTGAGATGATTGAAGTCCGAGAGGCGTTTGGCGGTTTCTTTCTGATGTATATGTGTATGCTGGCCAGCATGGGCTTCAGGGTTTTGACAGATCATCAGCTGTTGCATGACTTGCTCGATAGGCGATTTTACATGATTATTGCAGGATGTGCGTGTATCGGACTGATTAAAGTCATTGTCCCTTGGTTTTATGGAAAAAGGGTCGTCATCGCTTCAACAATGGATTTTCTTGTCCTCATTGAAATGTACTTTTTTTGTGTCGTTTCATACCTAGTTAAGAAGAAGATCGTTCGAGATAAAATATTTTATCTTGTTATTTTCTCGACTATTTTTATTGAGCTTTTTATCTACAATGTCAAGGTGGCAAATCATTCGCTCATCAGTTTTGATTACTATAATCAATATATCAAGAAAACATATACATTCCAACAATATGACACCCCTAAAAACCGATATGCCTTCCAACACTACAGGGAACCATTGCCTGCCTCTCCGAGTGTGGCCTATGGAGAGAATATCATCCGAACAAAAGGCGCCATGTCCGCTGGCAACAATCACAGCATGTTTACCACAAAAAGATTCTATGATTACTATACCCATGTCCCGCTTGAAATGCAGATGCTTCTATCAGGAATTAGCTTTCCGATCATACAATTTTATAAAAAGAATCGGGTAAAGGTAGCCACCGGCCCAAAAGAAGTGTTGGCATATTTTTCAAGAGCACCCGCCAGTGAATTCGATCATTCACTGTTTGTCGAAACGGTCAAAGACGGGGCAGATAGGGTGCACGGCTTTTCCGAGGTAAAAAACTTAAATCAGTATACCAATTTGCCGTATCTTAACAGGATTAATATCTTCAATTGGATTAAGGTCAATAATATAGCACCTCAGGTCGCTCGATTGAGAATGAAGCTTAAAGATTTTTTAAATACGAAGGAGTATTCAATTCATGTTACCGGTTTTTCGCCGAACCAGATCGAAATTCACGTAGACAACACAGAAGACGGGTATTTGCTTTATAGCGATGGTTGGAGTAAATACTGGCAGGCATTTGATGGCAACAGGGAACTTCCGGTCAGGGTCGCGAATTATAATTTCAAGGCGGTGTTCCTAGAAAAAGGTAGTCATTCGCTTCGCTTCGTTTTCAACCCATTGCATTACAAATTCGGCCTGATGGCGTACTGTATCGGGTCTCTTGGCACAATCGGCATCATCACTTATCAATTTTTAAGATTAAAAATCCAAGAAACCTCGCCTTTTTGAACCAATGAATATGCATTAAAAAATCTTTAAGGAAGTAAGTTAAGCTAGGCTCTAATGATGGCGTTGTTGTTTTCAGTGCCGGTGGCGGTTTCAAACGATTTGCAGGGATTGGTACTTGCCAGGCTTTTTTAGGCGTACGAACATTGGAACCTCGTTTGTTAGCCCCCTCCAGTTTATTCGCGTATAACGGCTCTATCAACGGGGAAAACGGATTTTGTGACACTACCTTCTGGCGCTCAGCAAAGACTCGCCTTTAATAATTTAAGCGCGTTCCTGAGGCTTTTTTTTTAATGGCTGATCGCATTATCTTTATAGCAAGTGCGATCCATGCAAAAGAAGTGATAAATATACCTGCCGTCAACCCACCGGGTCGAAATGAGAGCGTGATCCGATGGCTCCCTTTCTTAATTGGAATGGCTCGCATAATATAATTGGCACGAAGAATACTCGCTTTTTGTCCGTCTACTTTTGCTTTCCAACCCGGATGATAATTGTCACTTAAAACGAGAAAGCCATCTTTATCCGCCGAAACCGCCAGACCGATACTGTTGGAGCCGTAATGCAAAAAATCGATTTGTGGCCTGCTTTCAGAAAAATCGGGGTTTATAAGCTGATTAAAATCAGAAGGCAGTCGGGACTCCAGTATGACTTTTGTTTTGAAATCTTTTAGCGTATAGCTCCCCAGCTTCTTGTAAGAGGCCTCCCTGTTGTCGCAGTATTCATAGGACGGCACCCAAAATGCTCT
The DNA here is from genome assembly GCA_964530095.1 of uncultured Desulfobacteraceae bacterium. Taxonomy (GTDB): domain Bacteria; phylum Desulfobacterota; class Desulfobacteria; order Desulfobacterales; family CAZHA01; genus CAZHAH01. Next base: position 2,511 of record CAZHAH010000125.1, read on the forward strand.
CGGAAACGCATTTTTATTCTCATAGATCTTTATTTCATCATCATAGACAAGTTTAAGCTGGGGTGTTTGAACAGTAAAGGATGGCGGGAGCAATACATATTTTGCATTTATAAGATCCAGAAGCGGAGATCCGAATGCATGGAAATTGGTCCAACGATGAAACCGGTTGGGTAACGGAGCATCCGGGCCATACTGGCTTAAATGTAAAAATTGGCCATAGCGTTTGGGATAAAAGGAGTGATATCCGCCCACAGCGGATAAATTATAAGCTGCAAATGAATTATGCAAAAAATTTCCAAAAGAGATGATCCTGAATTTTGATTTGTCAGCTTTTAGAAAACGGATTGCATCAGTTGTAGGATATTCGAGTTTGCGGGGAGAGGCTGTATTGTATTTTAATCCAAATGAGGCTAGGTCAGACGACAAAATAAGAAGACCCACAAAAAAGAAAACGGTCTGGGAATTTTTTCCCCTGGAAAATAATACAGAACCGAGTGTGAGAAATGAAATGACAACAAGAAGAAGTGGTTTGAGCATAATTGGCGAGGTAAAGGAAAAATGACTTTGAAGTAAAATCGAAAAGTGGGTCGATACTTTCCAAGTGATAGAACTCGTAGCCCATTTGATCCCAACCTCTGTCTGCACAAGAATGGAGACCGCCACAGTTGTGGATAATAGCAATATCCAAATAGCGAGTATAAACGTTTTCTTTTTACCTTCAACGGTTGTGAGAATATCTGCTCCGGTTGCGGCGAGTACCGACATACAAAATCCAAAAACAAAAAGAATTCGGGTTGGGGAAGAAAAACTCAGTCCGGGAATTAATCGCACCAGTGGATAGTAAAGGAGACTTCCCATGGCCATGGTCAACGATAGGGCCGCCGAGATCGCATAAAAACGGATAAGCCCCTTTTTTCTAAAATAGGGCATACAAACTGATGCGAGAAAAAGTGTCAGAACGCCCGTGTAGATGCAAAGTTCGCTGTAATTATTATACGGTTGTGCATTCTTCATTCGCGGGGTGAAGGTGATACTGCCGGAGGGGTTACCAAAAAAGTCTGGAAATACCATGGTCGTCAAATACTTGAGCGGAAGTTTGCCCGTCTGTTGGTGGAGCTCACCAAAGGGCGTGGTCGATCGTTGTGGATCCTCAAGCAAAATCAGATGACTGGTAACGAAATTTGCCGATAGAAGGCACAGCATTACCATCGCCAGGCCAATAGCGTACCAATCGCGGCGATGGATCTTCGTGTTGCCGGTGCCTCTTCTTTTCTCTGAAAAGTACCGGAAAAGCATATAGCAGCTGATAAAAAGGAGTTGCAGAATTATATGGTGCGTGAATCCGCTGCTGATGCCGATGGCTACAGCAGCGGTAAAACAGAGGCAATCGGGCATGGCTCTTGATTTGAGCCAACGTTCAAAAAACAACAAAGCGGCAGGCAATGAAAAAGCCAAGATTGGGACGCTTTCGATCTCAAAGAAGACCATTACGTAGCCGTTAAACATCCACGATACCGCACCCATAAGCGCTGGCTGGATTTTGTAATCCATTTGCTTCAGATATAGAAACATGAAGAGACCGGCGCCGAAAAGATGACACCACAGAACGAGATCGTGGGCGATTGTCAGCGGGAAGAAGAGGTAGAATAAAAATACAATCGGGTTGCCGTGTGGTGTATATCCGGTTGAAAAAGGGTACCCACTGAAATTTAAGTCATCCCAGAGCGGGAGTGTTTTCTGTTCGATACAGCTTTGGATAAAACGGTGCCATAGGTAATGCATGTTGACGGGGTCGGTAATGAGGGTGTTGTTTGGCCGGAAATTGGAAACGCCCGATGACCAGGGGAGATAAGAAAGCAGCGTGTCAAAGGCAAAAAAAGTTCGGTCCCGTAAAATTACCGGAGAAAAAAAAATGAGCGCCAGCAGGAATATTATGAGTATCGGCAAGATTTTGTTTAAACATTTTGATTTGTCTGTTAACATAGCCTGTCATGCCATGATTTAAAATCCAATTTGACCCTTGTGGTTGTTTTTCGTATCAGACAATGCAAAGCAATACAATTTGAAAATATTCCCCGTGAGCATCAGTTTTCGAAAAAAAAATGACACCGCAGCATCGATTCCGAAACGTTCCCTGGGGATAATCCTTGTTTTGTTCTTGGCGGCCTGCAGTCTTTCTGATGGCGATAAGGAAGCCGGCGGCCAATTTCCCCCCCAAAAAAGCATACTCGTGAAATTGGGGAATCCTGTTTCGGAACCTATGGTTCATGCGCTAAGCCTTATCGGCCTAAATCGATCGGATCTAAAACGACCGCTGGCCTATGAGGAAGGATATAAAATTATTGGCCGCGTTCCCCTGATAGACCAAGTTGCTGCGTCGCCATTTAAACTTCATTACTGGGCTGATGACATTTCGATGAACATCCAGCAGAATGCCACGAAGGGGATAACGCATGTTTTTGACTTGGTGGCAGCGACTTTAAATGGGGGCGCTCGTTATGAAACCCGCAATCGATCCGATTCAACCGAAATCGACAGTTTGGAGGAAGGCTACCGCTATCTGTGCCGGAAGTGGGGTGAAATACCCGCAACCGGCACCTTGCAAGACCTTGCCAATACAGTATTTCATAGAGATGTTAGCCGACATATGGGTGAAGTGCTTACAGCGGTGGCCGATGCAGCGCTCCTGATGCAAGAAGCGTTGGTATCTCTGACCCAAGAAGAAATCGCTTTTCTTCTATCTCAACCCGAGGCCTATTTTTTCCCTCGTGACAAGCAATTCAATTTTTTGACGGCACCGACGCATGTGCAAACCCAAATCTTTGACCTCACCCGCAGGATCGATTTTGTCAGTCTTTTTTCGGCCGCTCGTATCGTTTCATACGCTGTCGATCATTTTTACACACAAATACAGGGCCTTTTTGATTCCACGGATCCAGGTATCTATTTCAAGGACGGTAAAAAACGTGAGGGGATTGTGGTGCAATTTAAAACGCCCATCGGCGATATTGTTATTCTGGGGAGTGGTGACAATACGTATTCGAAAGCAAGTGCACTACTCATCGATCTCGGCGGAAACGATCATTACAAAGGTCCCATCGGCGTGGGGCATCTGGTACCGGGGCGTATTTCCTTAGCTGTCGATATTGACGGAGATGATACGTATAACCACCAGAAGGATCAATTTTCTCAGGGATTGGGAGTTTTATCGGTGGGAATGCTGGTCGATTTGTCTGGAGATGACGTCTATATCTCCGGGGATATGTCGCAAGGGACCGGTATGTACGGCATCGGCATCCTGGCCGATTATGAAGGAAATGATCGATACCGGATGGGATTGATGGGGCAAGGTTTCGGTCTGTTTGGTATCGGACTGTTATTCGATATAAATGGTATTGACGAGTATCTGGCTGGCGGAATGGGTCAGGGCGCAGGATCCACTATGGGGTTTGGCGGCCTTGTCGATGTGAGGGGGGACGATAAGTATATTTCCGATCGGAAACAGACACATGGTTTGCTAAAGCCCGATAAATGGAGCCATGTACAGGGTGCCGGCCTGTCGGTGCGGTCGCCGGACTGGACCAAGTTTTTTTCGTATTATGGTGGTATCGGTTTTCTGAGTGAAGGAAACGGAAATGATATTTATTTCGCCAGTGACGGCAATTGTATGGGGGCGAGCTATTTCATGTCGATCGGCGCCCTTGTTGATCACAATGGCAATGACAGATACGCGCCTCGAAATAAAAACGGTCTCGGATGGGCCGTTCATCTTTCAAACGGTATTTTGATAGATCGCAGAGGGAATGACTACTATGCCGGAACCGACGTGGGAGGCGTCGGCTCTGACCGCTCCATCGGCTTTCTGGCAGATTATGCCGGTGATGACATTTATGGACCCAGTGAGGCGTTTATCAAACAAAGAATCACTCAAATGTATAAAACCCAAAAGAAATCTCTTTCGGATCAGGAATTATCGCAGGAGATTCAGGCGGAGATGGCCGAGCTGGCATACGGGGCCTCACTCAAACCAAAAGGGCTTGGATTTTTAATCGACTATCAGGGTAAAGATCAGTATTTTGCCCGCTACCGGGGCAAAAGAGAAAGCCTGGGGGGTGTATTGCCGCCGGAGGCTCCTGAAAAATGGAGCCATGCCGTGCTGCTCGATCTACAAGGCCGGGATTATTTCTATCAACCGAGCCGTAAAAATAATCACTATCATCTATCCTATCGGCACGGCATATTTTACGATACGGAGTACGATAGAGAAAAAAGCGTCGGCAAAATTCCCTTATCTTCGATCCGGCGCAATTTGAGCGAAACGACACTTTCGGCCGTAACGGATACCGGGCTGGCTCGTGAAATCGGGAACCTTTTTAATCCCGATTTGTTCGTCCGGCATGCCGCTTTAGGAAGACTGATGGGCCTGGGGCCGGGAGTTATACGCCCTCTGATACAGTTTCTTTTAACTTCGCCCGATCCTGAAATCAACCGTGATATCATTCAAATCCTCGACACCTATATCATCAGAAGGCAGATGAAACAGGGCTTCGAATTTGAGTCGCTGCTCAAAGCGGATGATCCCTTGGTAAGGCGGTATGCGGCCCGGACACTGGGGTGGTGGAAAATCAAGGGAGCCTTGCCGGCCTTGATCCGGGCCATAAATGAGAAACAGGGAGATATTCGTGCCGATATTATCTGGGCCATTGGTAAAATTGGCACACCGGCAGCGGTGAAGACGCTTATCAATACCTTTGGAAATGATCCTGATCTTGGCTGCCGCCGCAATGCCGTGATCTCACTTGCCGCACAACCGTTTGAACAGGACGAAGTTAATAAAGTTTTCATAGAGGGCTTGAGAGATCCCGATCAAATCATCAGAACCCATGCCGCAGCCGGTATGGGACATTTTGATCAGAATTCTCAGATGGTCGAAAAATTACTCGATCAGGCGTCAAAAGCCGATGAAAACATTTATGTCAAACGGGCCCTTGCACGAGCACTGATTTCGCAGAACGTAAAAGCGGCCCTACCGGTTTTGATAGAAACATTGCGCTATCCTTCGATCGATACATTCGCATTCTATGACCATGATTTGGCCAAAGAACTGGCATTTTATTGTGGAGTTGATTTTCCTGATGATCAACGGTTTCAATACGAAACCTGGAAAAAATGGTGGGATGCGAATGGGCACCAGGTCAATCTGGCCCGGAACATATCGATAATGAGCACCATTAAGCGAGCGTTTCGACTCGACCACGAGGATAAGGGCATCCCGCTTTTCGAACAATTAATGAAGCAACACCCTGAAAATATAGTGATAAGAAATCGCTATGAGCGGTTTTGTTACGAGTGGATCAATTATCGTTTGTTATCCCGGAAAAAAATAACTCCAGAAATTATATACAGGAACATCCGCCTGCAAAAGATTATTATTCGGCTGAATCCGGAAAATGAAGGCGCCAAAGCGCATTTGGCCTATTTTCAGAAACAGCTGGCCCAATATCAAAAAACACCCGGCGGATAAGGGGAAAGGCGATTATGTATAAAGGCAAATCCGTATGTGTGGTAGTTCCGGCATTTAACGAGGCGACTCAGATTGGGAAAGTGATCGAAAGCATGCCCGATTTTATCGATCGTGTCGTCATCGTCGACGATGCCAGCCAGGATGACACTCCTAAAATTATCCAACGTATCGCGCAAGAGAATACAAAAACCATTTCCATCTTGCATCAGGTCAATCAAGGGGTGGGCGGCGCCATTGCAAGCGGGTACAAATGGGTCCGCGATAATGATTTGGACATTGCCGCGGTCATGGCCGGCGACGGACAGATGGACCCCGCTGACCTTCCCATATTACTCGATCCGGTGGCAGCCGATCGAGTCGATTATGCCAAAGGAAACCGCTTGGTCTCGGGTGAAGCTTACCAAAAGATTCCGAAAGTCAGGTATTTTGGAAATGCGTTTCTCTCGTTAGTCAGCAAGATTGCTTCCGGATACTGGCATGTGGCTGATTTTCAATCCGGCTATACGGCCATCAATAAAAAGGCCCTTCAGACCATCGATTGGGACAGAATGTATAAACGTTTCGGCCAGCCCAACGATCTTCTGGTTCGTTTAAATGTTTTTAATTTCAAAGTGGCCGATATTCCTATTAGGCCGATTTACAATGTCGGGGAGAGATCGGGCATCAAAATCAGCCGCATAATGTTTACGATCAGCTATCTCTTGGTGAAGATGTTTTTTTGGCGCATGAAAGAAAAGTATATTATTCGGGATTTTCATCCTTTGGTTTTCTTTTACGCCCTCGGCGGTCTCTTTAGTCTATCGACCATTCTTTTGTTTATGCGGGTCTTTTATTATTGGTTGGTTTTAGGGCGCATTCTGCCGATAAATGCCCTGGCGGCCTTTTTTTCTTTTATGAGCGCCAGTTTGTTTACGCTTTTTGCCATGTGGTTTGATATGGAGGCGAATAAGGATCTAAAGTAAAGAGATGGAAAAGGATTTCAGCTTTGACATTTACCGGGATCTTATTACCCAAATACAGCGGTCTGATTTCGAGATCCTAACGGTCCGGGAATTTTTATTGCGCCAAGGTGATGACGGCCCGCTTGTCTTGCTGAGGCATGATGTCGATCGACGACCCGAAAATGCGTTGCAAATGGCTATCACCGAGTCCTCAGTCGGAATCCATTCCACGTATTATTTTCGAGTCCGAAAAAAGATTTTTGATAAGGAGATTGTTAAAGAAATTTCCGCCCTGAATCATGAAATCGGATATCACTATGAGGTCCTCGACAAGGCCGGCGGCGATGTGAAACAGGCGGGCCGTATTTTTAAGCACGAATTGTCCGAATTGAGACGTTTGGCAGATATTGACACAGCATGTATGCATGGGAATCCGCTCACCCGATGGAATAATCTCGATTTTTGGCAACATTTTTCCCTTGCGCAATTTGATTTGCAGGGGGAAGCGTATCTCAGTATTCATGACCCGGATCTTTATTATGTTACCGACACCGGAAGGGGATGGAATCGCGACCGTTACAATCTAAAAGATCTATTCACCTCGGCTTCGGTGAAACCCCTGCCTTCGGTTGCGTCAACGCGGCTGCTCATGGATCTTATCGGTACGCAAGACTATCCCAAGATTTACCTGCAAATCCATCCCAACCGGTGGAACTGGTTGAAATTACCGTGGTATCGTCAATGGGGGGAGGATTTGTGCCTGAATTGGGCCAAATTGCTCCTATCATTCTATTTCAGAGGAAAATAAAATCGACTGAATTGCTCGATTAGGTGATGTTGGATGCGTGTTCTACTGATAAACCCGCCATATTCGACCGAAGATAGATATGGCAAAGATTTTGGCAAATTCGGGCCGGTGAATGAACCGATGGGTTTGGCCTATTTGGCAGCGACCCTCGAAAAAGAGGGGCACCGCGTATCGATATTGGATGCACCCGCTCTCGAACTCTCCTCAACAGATATTTGTCAAAAGATGCAAGGGCATGGCTATGAGATAGTTGGGGTCACTATGTTAACGCCCATGTATGGCCGCAGCATCGAGGTTATCAAGGCGGTCAAAGGGTCGTTTCCCGACATGAGGGTTGCGGTGGGCGGCCCGCATCCGACCATCCTCCCAAATGAAACATTAATGGAAAACAACGAGATTGATTTTGCCGTGATCGGGGAGGGAGAGATTGTTTTCCTGAATCTTGTCAATACCCTGGCAAGGGGCGGCAATTTAAGTGAAATCGCAGGTATCGCTTACAGGAAAAATGACGCTGTTGTCATGAATCCGCCTCCGGCAGTGGTGTCCGACCTGGACGATCTTCCCATTCCATCTCGGCACCTGTTGCCTATGCATCGATACCACATGACAAAAAGCAGATCCCAGTCGCAACACGCCTTTACGGTAAGTGTGGCCAGGGGCTGTCCTTTTAACTGTGCTTTTTGTTTTTGTCGTAAAATGTTTGGATTGAAGGTCCGCCATCATTCGGTTGAAAGAGTCATAAAAGAGATACAAATCCTCATCACTGATTACAAGGCCAAAGAAATCAACCTTGAAGCAGATACCATTACGGTCAACAAAAGATTTATCGGTTCGTTTTGTGATGAAATTGTTCGGTCCGGACTTTCAAAAAAGATAACTTGGACCTGTGAAAGCCGGATCGATACCGTCAATGAAGATATTCTAAAAAAAATGAAAGAAGCGGGCTGCTGGCAAATAAGCTATGGGGTTGAGACAGGATCGCAGCGTCTACTGGAAGTTGTCCACAAAGATATAACCCTTGAGCAGATTGAAAAAACCTTTGCCGTCACCAAGGAAGTCGGAATCAGTATCCGGGCGTTTTACATGCTAGGTATTCCAACAGAAACACGAGATGAGAGTCTTGCAACCATAGCGTTTGCCAGAAAATTGGAAGCCGAATGGACCCAATTTACACTTTATACACCTTTCCCAGGCACGGAGCTTTTTGAAATTGCGGATAAAGAAGGTCGGCTGAAATCTCGAAACTGGGCCGACTATAAGACTCATGGGGGTTGGACCGAGGGAGACATCGCTTATGTACCTGAAGGTCGCTCCATTGCAGAAATGAAATACCTTCAAAAAAGAGCCTATCGGTCGGTATACTTACGTCCACGCGTTTTTTGGCGTTTTATTAAGGATATCAATTCGTTAACTAAGCTGAAAGTATATCTTTTAGGTTTATGGGTACTTTTTAAAACTGTTTTCACCTCCCGCGAAAAAGGTTAAATTTTTTTGTAGGAAAAACCAATCGATGCCTAAACAATGACACGCTAAAGTGTCCAATTCAGAAATGCGGATTTTTCGTGTTGAACAAGGCCTCACAAGGGATTACGGCGAGGCGTACTTAGCGTACGTCGCAGCTGAAAGCCCGCGGAGAACGCGGCGCAACGCAAAAAAGACCATTTGTGGATGGACAGGGAGGAAACGCCCTTGTTGCGAAGACTAATGGATATTCTAGCCTGTCCGGTTTGCGGCCGTTCTTTTAAATTGACCGTGTATCGTCAAGAGAAGATAAAAAGAGCACTTAATCAATATCCCGGGTGCGACCGGTATTGCGGATTTGTTTCTCAGAATATCGTCTCCGATACTGAAAAGGTATTTACCAACTGTCCCGAATGCTACCAGGAAGAGATTGTAAGGGGTAGGTTGAAATGTGAAAATAATCATTCATTTCAAATTGATAACTCAATTCCCCGGCTGCAGCACAGGACAGCCAACGAACAGAGAACGAAACTAACCTTTGACGTGGAATGGAAGGTTTTTAAATATAAAAAAAAGATATATGGCCATTCTCAAAAAGAGGAATTGGAAGATTTTTTTAATCGAATGGTTGTGGATAATCATTTTCTGCATGGCAAGACAATTCTGGATGCGGGTTGCGGTATCGGCAGGCTGACCCAGAGTATCGGCTGTCTGGCAAAAGAGGTCGTTGGGGTTGATTTTAGCCATGGTGTGGATGAGGCCTATCGTTTGAACAACGCCAACCCTACGGTCCATATTGTGCAGGGAGATATCATGAACCTCCCCCTTCAATCGCATTCTTTTGATTATGTTTATAGCAAAGGGGTCATTCATTATGTTTCTGATGCACGGAAATGCATTGAAGGTTTGGCACGTATGGTGAAACCGTCAGGGGCATTATCTTGGACGGTTTATCACAGGATGCTGCCTATATTTGAAGCTTTCAATCAAGAACTTAGAAAGATAACGGTTAGGCTGCCGCTTAAAATCGTATATTGGCTAAGTTATGGATTGATCCCTTTCTTGTCGCTGGCATGGAAATTAAGTGCCACAGAGAGCCGTTACATCGATTGGAATGAAAGAGCCCATATGATTTTTAATTGGCTTTCTTCGGAGTTTCAAAATAGGGCCTCAAATAAAGAAGCCGTCGCATGGATCAATGAAACCGGGTTCAACCGTATCAGGTTGTCGCAAACACCGGTCGGAATAACCGGAATTAAAACCGATCCGCAGCCGCATGATCAGAGACAAAACTTTCACTCTGGTTCTTCACAAATAGAGTAATGCCATGGTGGAAATGAAGATAGCGCGGAAATGCGATTTTTTTGTTGGGGTCAGGTGATAGTCACCTGATATTTTCGTATAAAATCGATAGGTTGATAAGAAAGCTTGGCTTTGCGTAGCCCATCATCATCTAAATCCTGCTCACGATTGACGGTTTGATAAGGATACCGCAGATGATTCAGAAAAAACTGATTGATCGCCTGGTATATGCCTTTGAATTCCGGATTTCCTTTTTCAAAATGAATTAAGAGCATATCGTCCCCCAGTCGTTCTCCTACGGTGTAAGCCACCATTTGTCCTTCTACGGCAATCGCCCCTCCCTCCAGGCCGACTAATGCTTCCCAGTTTTTCAACACCTTCTCGATAGCGCGATTTTCAGCTGCAAGCGTGTGATGTGATTCACAGTCACGCCAGGTACACCAGTCGGTTTGCATTGCCAGTGCCTGATCGATGGTTAAAGATCCAAGAGTGACATACTGATGATCGTATTTTTTATTAAATTGTTTCAGAAGATTCTTTTTTTTGTGGAATCGATTACCTCTGAGTTCGATAAGTGCTTGGTAATCGTAAAGATAATCCCAGTGACCGCGTGTCTCTTCAATAATTATGCGGGAACCGAGCGGTTTCTCCCACAAAGGGAGAAGCCTTTCCGGGATACGCGAAAATACCATCGGAAGATCAAAAAGCGAACTGAGCCGGTTTGACCAATCAATGGAAGTCCAATTCCCGATAGGCGCCCATAATGATGGTTCGGGTAGGGTTTGTTGTATCCACACCAGATCCTCTTCCCATGCCCATTGAAGGCCGTATTCTTCAGCCCATCCCCAAAGGTTGATGAAGCTGTAATCGGAAGCCCGATTTGCACATCCGGCTAAGCGTTGAAGGTAGATAGTGCCCTTTTCAAGACTGACAGGTTCAAATATCAGATTCATTTGGATTTCCTCGGTTAAAGACAAATAGTGTTGACAAAAGGTAAACAGGTGCGGATTAATAGATATGATTAAAGTATAAGTTTTTCAATCCTGTGTCAATTTACGGCTTGTCCGGGTTAGGGAGTTTTTGATGGATGATCAATTCTCAGAATCGTTCAAGGGGCATTTTTTAATGGCAATGCCGGGTTTAAACGATCCCAACTTTTCACAGACCGTGACCTGCATCTGTGAGCATTCGCCGGCTGGAGCTGTGGGGCTCATCGTAAACCGGATTCATTCTCATCTGCACACGCGGAATATCTTTGAGGAACTCAAAGTTGAATTTTCCCCTGGGGCTGAAACCATACCGATTCAAATGGGCGGGCCTGTACATATCGAAGAACTTTTCGTACTTCATGGCCCACCGTTCGAATGGCAGGGCTGCTTAATGATTACCGAAGACTTGGCTTTAAGCAATACGCGCGACATTTTGGAAGCGATTGCACTGCAAAAGGGACCCACATCTTTCATAATCGCTTTGGGGTGTGCCGGATGGGGTCCGGGGCAACTGGAAACAGAGGTAAAAGCAAATGCGTGGTTAACGACTCCTGCGGTAGAGCCGATCATATTTGATGTGCCCCATGAGATGAAATGGGCAGAGGCAATAAAAAAGATGGGCATAGATCCCGTTTTTCTTTCAAACACGGCCGGGCATGCCTAACCTTAATACCCTAAAGGAGCAAAGGCGCGTTATTAAGCCGAACAAGGCATTATAATTTGTAAAATGAGATAGAGGGGGCTTTATACAGAACCTATTTTTTAGATTTGGGTTTGGGTTTCTTTTTCTTGAGACAGACTTTATCTTTCCTGACAAATGCGCAGAGCTTGGGATTATAATACTCTTTGCAGTTTAATGGATTATATAAAGGGCATTCAGGATGTTTTTCGGACATATAGTTTTTCCCCTCTGTTTCCCAAAAGGAAACGGAATTTTCTAAATTTTAAGCATCGTTATCATAATATCCTGAATTTTACAAGCCATTTATCGTTACCGGTCAAAGATCGGTATTTTGGCCGGTCATGCCATCAATAACAACTTCTTCAATCTCGCCCATAAAATCTGCTTGGAATGGTCAGGTCGCATCTTTGAGCATTTTTAGATTTTGTTTTGCAAAATCAATTGAAGAATCCAATTCAAGCGCCATTTCATAATATCGAATCGCGTTTTCTTTTTTACCCATATCACGATAATTGGATGCGATGTTGGCATAATCAATGGCCGAAGTCGGATCGAGTAGGAGCACTTTTTTAAAGTTGTCGATGGCCGCTTGATGGTCTTTCAATTTGAAATGACAAAATCCCATGAGATTATAGATATCGGTACGCTCGGAATCCAGCTTTTGACCTTCAGTTAATACGTCCAATGCTTTCTGATATTCCCCCATATCTTTGAGGCATACCCCCATGTATGAGTAGATGCTGGGTATGTCCTGAGACGTGGGATCAAGATCGAGGGCCTGGTTAAAAAAGCTAAAAGCGGCTTGGGGATCATTTAAGGCTAAATGGCAGCTGCCCAGATAAAAGTGGACATAATATTTACCGGGGAGCATGGTGTTGATTTTATTCAGTTCCGATACAGCCTTTGCCGGTGGCTGCGAATCCGTAATTATCTTTGCGGCGAACATAGCAACACTGGTCCCCAAGGCTCTTTCACGAAAGTGAGCTCCGGGGATGATGGCATAAAAAGCGGGGATTTCAAGCAACTGATGCATGGTGTTTATCAAAAACAATTCCATGTCTTTTCCGGCCAACGCTGCCAGTGCATTTTCAATTTCGATCTTCATGTTATCATCAGAAATGTCGGGGAGATCCTGAATCTTAATCTCTGTATCGGGATGGGTGATGTATTCGGCCTCTTCAATCCTTAAAAATTTGGGAAGCCCGCTGGCCACATAATTCGAGCTGGAGTTAAAATCTCCGGCGAGTTGGGCAACTTCCGTCAAGGCGCGGCTAAAGGCTTTTTGTGGGTCAGGCGTGGTCCCGGCGGTCCAAACGATCTCGCTCCTCTGCGGAAAGGTGGATGGATCGTAGGCAAGGACGCCAACCGAAGGAATTCCCATTTCCAGAGTAAAATCGGAAGCAAATAATTGGATTCCATTCTGCCGGTATTTGTGTATCATTTCAACAACTTTCGGATCCGTGGCTGAATCGGGCGCAATTCCTGAAACCCTCAACTCCCGGTGACTAATGATCGACGAAGCATGTCTTTCCACGATTTCACAAATCCCCTGAAGGATAGCTTCTTCAACACAATTGCCGGCCGATGGTCCGTTAAACTCATTGATCATGAAAAACCAGTTAAACGGAATCAGAACTTCCTTCTTTTGAGTGAGATTATACGCTTTGGTCCACTTGAGCGGTATGTTTTCAAATATTTTTTTAGAAATATCCAAATCTTGAGTGTCATCGTGGACCGATCGGGCTATCATGTCAAACGGGATCGCTTTTTCCTTGATATTGCAGTACTTTTCCAAAAGAAAGTTTTGAGGATTTTTCGTAAAACTAAAAAAGCTGAATCTTTCGGCCAACTCCATCACCGCGCTGGCTTCGGATTGGGCCGGTGTAGCCCCTTTGCCCATCTGCTTTTTGGTACCGATAACGGAGGCGGCATCACTGCCGCAAATACTGAAGTAGATGGGGATATCCAGGCGCCCGTTATCGATCCTTACGGTCTGCTCCAGTATGTCAAGGTTAAGCTTTTTCAACTTTGATTTGAATCGCTTAACCGTTTCTTCGGGCGGCAATATTTTGTCCTGATCTATAGTAAATGTCTTAAACGCATCATTCAGGGTAACTTCGGTCTTCATGTAAGTCCTCCTATTATTTGAAATCACTATCGTTACTACCCACAATGTGGTATGTCGCGAGCCCTTATATACGGGGCCTATAAATAAAACAAGATTTTTTTGAATTGACCGTATGTTTTCGATTTGCTATCGTGGCCCGAATTCATTGTGGGGATGTAGCTCAGATGGGAGAGCGCGGCGTTCGCAATGCCGAGGTCAGGGGTTCGATCCCCCTCATCTCCACCAGATCCATATTATAACCTACTGAAATCAGTGGGTTTTTTGTACAAAAACACACAAAAAAAGCATCAATTCCAACTCTTACACACTTTCTTACACACTTTTCGAGGGATGGAGCTGATGCCATGAAATCTTCCTACAGATCCAGACAATACCTGGTCCACAATCCGTATTCTTATTGTTTTCGGATGAAGGTTCCCAAAGATCTGCAACAAATTGTGGGAAGGAAAGAATTACGATACTCGCTGAAAACTGGTTACAAGAGTTTGGCACAATCGAAGGCAAGATTATTTGCCGGATTTTTTCAGTGGGCATTTAGACACGCAAGGGGGATGAAAAAGCAGATGGGAGAATTTTCACAACAGAACTTCGAAGACCTTGTTGAAACTTTTATGAAATGGATCTCCGATGACTTTGAGTCGGAAAGGTTGTTTCAGGGCAGTCCCGTTTCTGCGGAAGATGTACGGAAAAACCTTGCGCACGCAGTCTCGGCCTACGAAGAGACTCAAGCAGAATTGATACATCAGGATTTTAGCGAGGTATCACCCATGCTTGATAATTTCATTGAGGGAATGAACATGGAGGTCGATAAAAATTCCATAGCGTACAAACAGTTATGCAAAAACCTTCTTCATGCCAGCCTGAAATTGTTCAAGATCGATCAGAAACGGATCAAGGGGGATTATTCTGACAACATTGAGGATGCCATTCGTCAAATTGTACGGACAGCACCTTTTTCATTTCCTGATGAAAGAGAACACTTGGGATCTCTGAGGGCTTCATTACCAAAAGATAAACCGTCCCACATCCTGAACATGGAAAGACCACCTTCCGTTTATGATGATGTTTCGACTTCTAAACCTATATCAGAAGTGATGGAAAAGCATCTTGCAGAGTGTAAGATAAAAAAACTGAAACCAAGAACAATAACAGAGTATAGATCAGTTTACGATTTGTTCATAAGGATTATGGGCAACGTCCCTATCAAATCGGTAGACCGTTTAAAGGTTGTCAGGGGGGAGCTGAAAATGTATTAAATTCGGCAGGTTGAAAATGTTTTAT
>CAZHAH010000126.1:0-17598 GCA_964530095.1 uncultured Desulfobacteraceae bacterium
GAACTGAACCGCTCCGCGGAATTGAAGAGTTCGATTGACTTTATATTTTCTTTAATGGTACTAAATGTCTACTGCCCTGAGATACTGCTAAAGTCCGAGGAGGTTCGCCAGCCTTGCTCCTTATTTGGGCTGGAAGGAAGAGGGCAGTTGAAACTTCACGATCACTGAGATGATCGCGTACGTCGGACGCGGGTATTATAAGGAGCATATAATGCCCGTATTTAGGAGAGTTGCGTCTTCTGACAATTCCCCTGCCTTTATTCACTTGCCTATTAGCGGTACAGTTCACCATTTTATCAATCATTGCGCTGTGTTAAAACTTATTTGTAGATTATTCTGAATCTGAAGTATACTTAGTTGGTTCTTTTGTTTAGGCGCAACGATTGATAAAACGCTATTCTATGGTATGGTGACTTTTTGCATTTTCAAGATAATAATCTATTATCTTGAATTTCAGGCACCCCTGAAGAATTAAGATGTTCGTACTGAAATGGATTTGTCTGGGGGGGTCCAATTCTTCTTGGGAAAGAAAATCAAATTCGTTTACCGTGGGTTGCGGAAAATCATATATTCTATCGCCTGGAATCTTGTTTGGTAAATCATCTTTCATGTTTAACTGAAGCATTTGAGGGATATGGGGGAAACAAATATCTTAATTGGCTTAAAAGGCTAATAATTTATAAAATTCGCTAAATATTCTAACAATATTAAATTATCGATAATATTATTTGAAAAAATTCCAATTAGCGCAATATTTTCTCATTCTTTCCTTGACATTTTTTAGGGACACGGGTAATCATGATCGCTATGAAAGCATTGGTAAAAGCCAAGCCGGAACGGGGCCTAAGACTAATGGAAGTACCGATCCCCGAGGTCGGGAACAATGACGTTTTGATTAAAATCGACAAAACGGCCATATGCGGTACCGATGTTCATATTTACAATTGGAACGAGTGGGCTCAACGAACGATATCGGCTCCGATGCATGTGGGGCATGAGTTTGTTGGCAATGTCGCTGAAATCGGAAATAATGTGCACGACTTCAAACCCGGTGATCTCGTATCCGGGGAAGGGCATCTCATTTGCGGCCGTTGCCGCAACTGTCTGGCAGGGCGAAGACATCTCTGCAATAAGACCATGGGTGTAGGGGTTAATCGCCCTGGCGCTTTTGCTGAATACCTATCGATCCCCGTCACAAACGTATGGTACTGTGATCCTAATATTCCCATGGATATTCTGACCTGTTTTGATCCGTTGGGTAACGCGACTCACACGGCCTTGTCTTTTGACGTCTTGGGCGAAGATGTGCTGATCACAGGGGCCGGGCCGATCGGGTGCATGGCATCCGCCATCGCCAGGCATGCCGGCGCGCGCTATGTGGTGGTCACCGACGTAAATCCTTACCGCCTGAAAATCGCTCAAAAGATGGGCGCAACCCTTACTTTGGATGTCCGCTCGGAAAAAATCGAGGAGGCCCAGAAAAAGTTGGGTATGAAAGAAGGTTTTGATGTCGGTCTGGAAATGTCGGGCAATTCTGAAGCGTTTCGCTCCATGCTCAAGAATATGTGTCATGGCGGCAAAGTTGCCCTTTTAGGGATATTGCCCGAAAAAACAGCCATCGACTGGGATCTGGTTGTCTTTAACGGCCTCATTATCAAGGGCATTTATGGGCGTGAGATGTATGAGACCTGGTATAAAATGACGGTCATGCTTCAGTCGGGTTTAGATGTTATGCCGGTCATCACCCATCACTTCCATTTTTCTGAATATGAGAAGGGATTTGAGGTCATGCGCTCCGGGCAATCCGGGAAGGTCATTTTAGACTGGAGCGATGGTAATAGGTAATAGGGCAGCCGAGATTCAGGACAATCGTTATGGCACCCAAAAATCTGTTATTCATCACCGCCGATCAATGGCGCGGTGAGTGCCTTTCGGCGTTGAACCATCCGACCGTGAAAACACCGCATCTGGATGCGCTTGCCGCCGATGGTGTTCTCTTCTGCAACCATTATACTCAGTGCATACCGTGCGCCCCGAGCCGCGCCTCGCTCTATACCGGGATGTATCTCCAAAACCATCGGGTTATCGAAAACGGGACGCCGCTCGATGCGCGCCACACTAACATTGCCTTGGAGATGCGCAAACTGGGCTACGATCCCGCCTTGATCGGATACACGGACACGGCGGCCGACCCGCGTTTATACTCGCCTCAAGATCCGGCACTCCGAACCTATGAGGGTATCCTTCCCGGGTTTAACCGCGTATTGGCCATGTCCTCTGAAAGTTTTCCCGAGCCTTGGGCGCGATGGCTTGAGGAGCGCGGCTATGAGCTGCCTGAAAATCTTCGCGACCTGTATTACACTTCGGTAAAAGACTATCCGGGGATCGAAAACCGTGGGAAAACCTATGCCCCCGCCCTTTACTCAAAAGAGGAAAGCGAAACCGCCTTTGTAACCGATAAGGCGATACAATTCATCCGCAGGCCGGGTAACAGACCATGGTTCCTACATATCAGTTACCTAAAACCGCATCGGCCTTATCTTGCCCCGGAACCCTACAATCGTCTTTACCACCCTAATGACGTCCCCGATTTCAAGCGTGCCGTTTCACGCACAGAAGAGGCGCAACAACATCCTTATCTCGCTTATATGCTGGAGCAAAGTCTAAAGCACAGCGGATACCGGGCCAGCATCTACCCGCGAGATGAAAAGTCCATGCGGCAATTACGCGCCACTTATTATGGACTGATAACCGAAGTGGACGATAATATCGGAAAGATCGTCAGTCAGCTCAAAGCGACCGCACAATACGAAAACACCGTGATCATTTTTTTGAGTGATCACGGCGCCCAAATCGGTGATCATCATCTGTTGCAGCCCAGTGCTTACTTTGATCAAAGCTTCCATGTCCCTCTCATCATCCGCGCCCCGGGTGAAGATATACAGCTGCACCGCGGCCGGGTGGTAGACGCATTTACCGAGAGTGTAGACATTTTGCCGACGGTTATGGACACTTTGGGTGCCAAATTGCCACGCCAGTGTGACGGACGTTCGCTCGTTCCTTTGCTTAAAGGCGAAATTCCGGAAAAATGGCGTACGGAAGTCCACTGGGAAGTCGATTTTCGATACGACGCCGAATATGGTTATGAACCACCTGACAAAAAGCTGGGGATCGGTTTTGAAGAATGCAGCTTCAATGTCATTCGGGACAATAATTATAAATATGTATACTTTACAGCACTGCCCGCATTGCTTTTTGACCTAAAAAATGACCCGGATGAACTACATAATGTGGCACGGGATCCAGCTTACAAAGATATCATCATCAAGTATACTCAAAAAATGCTTTCATGGCGTATGACAAACGACGAGAGAACATTGACTCATCTGATGGTTGGACCCAAGGGCTTAACCAAGAGGATTTGACTCTTTTAAGCGGTCCCCCAAAATCTTCGACATCCCCAATGCAGGACGTAAAGTGCTTCACAGCGCGGGTTCGGCCATTTTGATTTGAGGTAAGAAGATGATGAAATACACACCGATTGATTCTACGAAACTGCCCAAGTTTTGCGGCATACGAACCTTTATGCGCTTGCCGCATATACAGACCGTTGATGATATCGACTTTGCCGTCGTGGGTATCCCCTTTGATACGGGAGCTACGGTCAGAGTCGGAGCCAGATTCGGGCCCGAGGCAATCCGAAGCAGTTCTATTCATCTTAAACCCCACAACCTGTTTTTAAATGTTAGCATTTTTGATTACTGTTCCGGAATCGATTATGGTGACCTTCCCATCGTGCCGGGGTATATTACGGACTCATATGCGATGATTGAAGCCGCGCTGTCCCCTTTGGTTGCTAAGGGTGTCGTTCCCATCGTGCTGGGTGGGGATCATTCAATCGCTTTACCCGTCCTCAGGGTTTTGTCGAAAAAGCATGGCCCGTTAGCCTTGATCCAATTTGACTCTCACACCGATACGGGAGATCAATACTTTGGTCGTGCCTATACCCATGGAACCCCCATTAGAAGGGCTGTGGAAGAAAATCTGCTCGATTTAGAGCATTCAATTCAATTGGGGTTGCGCGGTCAACTGTATGACAAAAACGGCTTAAAAGCATCGCAAGAATTGGGATTTGAGACCATAACATCGGTCGAAGCGCAAGATCTTGGGGTTACGGAACTGATTCAAAGAATTCATCGGCGAGCTCAAGATGCAACGGTGTTTATTACCTTTGATATAGACTTTGTTGACCCTTCCTATGCCCCGGGGACCGGCACACCGGAGGTCGGTGGCTTTACGAGTGCCGAAACGATGCGTCTTGATAGCTGGTGGCAATCGTAGGTGATTTTGCTGCGTCTTTTATGCGTGTCATCAATCTGCTGTTTGTTCTACGCATCTTTAGGGTTCACAGGGCTTTGGTGTTCCAGAGCGCCTTTGAGAGACAGACTTTCCGCATGATGGCAGGCAATGAAATGACCGGCAGATACTTCTCTGAACTGCGGCTTTTCGGTTTTACAACGCCCGCTATCCGCATAACGGCAGCGGGTGTGGAAGGTACAACCTGAAGGCGGGTTGGCCGGATTGGGTTGTTCTCCTTCAAGAAATACCGCTTGCATGGGCAATTCGGGGTCATCGGGCGGAATCGCCGACATGAGCGCCTCTGTGTACGGGTGCTTGGGCGTATAGTAGAGCGCTTGGGTGGCAGCCATTTCAACCAGGCGGCCAAGATACATGACGGCCACCCGGTCGCAGGCATAGGCAACGGCGCTCAAGTCGTGGGCAATGAAGAGGTAAGTAAGGTCCAACTCCTGTTGCAGATCTTTTAGCAGGTTTAGTATCTGCGCCTGGATCGAAACGTCTAGCGCTGAAACCGGCTCGTCACACACGATAAATTGCGGGTGCATCACCAGCGCCCTTGCGATGGCGATACGTTGCCGCTGCCCCCCGCTGAAGGCATGCGGATAGCGGCTGAGCTGTCTGGTGTTAAGCCCGCAAAGGCGGGCGATATCCAGGATGCGTTCATCCATTTGCGCGCCACTCGCAAGACGGTTTGCGTAAAGGGACTCGCCGATGATTTCCTTGACCGTCATGCGCGGATTCAGTGATGCATAAGGGTCCTGGAAAATCATCTGCATATGCCGCCACTGCCGGCGCAACTCATTGCGATTCAGGGTGACAATATCTGTCTCGCCGTCTCCATTTTTAAATATAATCCGGCCGCCGGTGGGTTCAATCAGACGCAGAATCGCGCGGCCGAGGGTTGTTTTGCCCGAACCACTTTCTCCGACAAGTCCAAGGGTCTCACCCTTGTGAATCTCAAAGCTTACGCCATCGACCGCCCGTAGAAAAGCCTTGTGCCGGGAAAACAGGATAGCCCGACCCAGCGGGAAATACATTTTTAAGTCTTTGACCTCGATCAACGTACTCATCAAAAGACCTCTGAGCACTAATGTGTGTACAAATAACACGCGACGCAGTGGTTTTCAGAAACCTCCCTAAGAGCGGGGAAAGCAGCGTCACATCTACCGGACATAAAAGAATCACAGCGGGGATGAAATGCGCAGCCGGATGGACGCCTGAATAAACCGGGCACCGTCCCCTTGATAGGCTCCAGACGCTTACGGGCCTCCAGTTCGCCCAGCCGTGGGATGGCCGCAAGCAGATTCATGGTATACGGATGTTTCGGGATCTTAAAGATCTCTTGGGTGGGTCCCTGTTCAACAATTTTACCCATGTACATAATGGCAACCTCGTCGGCCATTTGTCCCACCACACCCAGGTCGTGGGATATGAAAATGATTGAAGACCCGAACTCTTGCTGCATGTCACGCATGAGATTGAGGATTTGAGCCTGTATGGTCACATCCAGAGCGGTCGTTGGTTCGTCGGCAATCAAAAGGGACGGATTGCAGGAGAGCGCCTTGGCGATCATGGCACGCTGACGCATGCCGCCGGAAAATTCGGCGGGATAACGATCAACGGCTCGCTCGGCGTCACCAATTCCAACTCTTTCCAAAAACTCGATGGCAATGCCGCGTGCTTTTTCCCTGGAAGCGTTAAGATGGAGTTGTATGACTTCCCTGATTTGGTATCCGATGGTGTGCAGGGGTGAAAAAGAGCTCATGGGCTCCTGAAATATCATGGAGACCGTCCCCCCACGGATTCTTTGAATATCTTTCCCTTTAGGTTCGAGTTTGGCAATATCGACCGCTCCATCGCCATTTTGTTCATAAAACAGGATCTTACCGTCCACAATTCTTAATTCCTTTGAAAGAAGACGCAGAAGAGACAGAGCCATAACGCTCTTGCCGCAGCCGCTTTCACCCACCAGACCCAGCACCTTGCCGGGTTCAAGGCTTAAGTCCACATCGTCGACAATGGGAATAAAATTTTTATCCACTTTCAGAGCAATCTTCAGGTTTTTAACCTGCAGCAGATATTTTTCCGACATTGCAGTTTGGCTCCTATTTAGCAAAAGGGTCGGCCGCATCCCGCAGGCCATCCCCCATAAAATTAAATGCGAGCACGGCAATAACGACAAAAAGCCCCGAGATCAGCAGCCAGGGTATTTCAGCCAGGGTGCGAATATTCTGGGCCGAGTAAAGCAGCACCCCCCAGCTCACAATGGGCTCGCGCAGCCCCAGACCGAGGAAACTCAGCGATGTCTCGGCCAGTATGATGTATGGGAAAGAAACCGAAAGGTCCACGATCAGGTAACTCATAAAAGACGGCAGCATGTGCCGCCCGATAATTCTGGCGTCACTGCACCCTGCCAGCCGGGCGGAAAGAATAAATTCTTCCTCTCTGAGCGAAAGCAGCTTACTGCGCACCCGCCGCCCCAGATGGGTCCATCCGATGGAAGCAAGGATGGCGGTAACCGCCAGATAGACCTTTAACGCCGACCAGTCCCGCGGCAGCGCCGCAGCCAGAGCAAGCCACAGGGGAAGGGTCGGAATCGACCGGATGAACTCCATCAGGCGCATGATCAGTTCATCGGCGATGCCGCCTAAATAACCGGCGATACCGCCCATAAAAATCCCGATTGTAAATGCCAGAAATACACCGATAGCCCCCACCGATAGTGATATGCGGGTGGCATACATCAGGCGCGAAAACACATCCCGTCCCAGTTGATCGGTGCCGAAAAGATTGACCAAGCCCTTTTCAGCCCCAAAGAGATGCCGATCGGATTCGAACAGTCCCCAGAACTTATAGGTTTCACCCCGGGTAAAGAACCGCAGCGGTATCCGTATGGAGGAATCCACCACGGCCCTCAACCTGAAGGTGACCGGATCGCGTTTGTTGATTCGCCCGTAAATAAACGGCCGTAGGTGAAAATTCCAGTTATCGTCAAACAGATGGACCCCCATGGGAGGACCCTGAAGATAACGGGTGTTGCGCGTACGGGATCCATAGGGGGCAATGAATTCGGCAAAAAGAGAAATGATTAAAAATATGCCGAGTACGGCGGTTCCGGACATTGCCATGCGGTGTTTGCGAAATCGCCACCACATCAGCTGCCAGTGGGTGGCGATGTCGAGCCGGCGTACTTTTTTGTCATTGGCAGCGGTGTGACGTTCGTTTGACATTTTAGCTTCGGCCCTCCAGACGGATGCGCGGATCCAGAATCATGAGCAGCATATCCGAGATAAAGGTCCCTATGATCACCAGCGTGCAGTAGATCAGAATCATGGCTCCGGCCAGATACATATCCTGGTTCAACAGCGAATTGATAAACAGGGGTCCCGTGTCCGGCAATGACAATACGATGGCCACAATGGGCGCCCCGGAAATGATGTTGGTCAATTCCCAGCCCAAGGTGGCAACGATGGGGTTGAGGGCCATGCGGACCGGATATTTCATGAGCATGCGGAATTCGGGAACGCCGCCCGCGCGGGCAGCGGTGACATACATTTTGTTGAGTTCATCCAGAAGGGTTGCCCGCATGGTGCGCAGCTGGAAGGCCGTGCCGGCCGTGCCGAGGACAATCACGGGGACCCAGAGATGCATTAGCATGTCCCCAAATCTGGCCCAGGTCCAGGCGGTGTCTTCGAACTCCGGTGAAAAGAGCCCGCCAACGCTCATGCCGAACCACTTGTGGCCAAGGTACAGCAAGATCAGGGCAAACAAAAAATTCGGCGTTGCCAGACCGATGTATCCGGCCACGGTGGCGGTATGATCGCCAATTGAATACTGCCGCAATGCAGAATATATTCCCAGAGGAACGGCGACGAGATAGGTAAACACCAAAGTGGAGAAAGCCAGGATGAGTGTGAGCGGTAGCCGCTCGGCGATGACATCGACAACAGGGCGATGGTATTCCCATGAAAATCCCAGATCACCCCGGATCACGCCGCCGATCCATCTTAGATACTGGTGGTAAAAGGGCTGGTCAAGTCCCAGCCTGGTACGCATCTCATTCAGCTCCTCCTGAGTAATGATGACGCCACCCTGGGTCTTTTTGCCGGCATAGGCATCAACATAATCTCCCGGCGGAAGCTGAATAAGGATAAAGGCGACAACTGATATCAAAGATAGGGTAACCACAGTTGCAACGATACGGCGTACGATCAAATTAAGCATTTACCGTTTCCTCAACTAAGGCGATTCATTGTCCGCTCTCTTGATAGGAAAATTTGCCGGATCCGGGTGAATCCTACAACCCCCCCCGGATCCGGCGATCACTTTAGGTCATACCCCATGTCTTTATTTAAAGTACCACTGGTCAGCCCGATAGGGGTAAGAGTAACCATAGTAGTAAGTGTTGACGGTCCACTGGGGTACATTGCCCAGCCTGTTTGAACCCACGGTTATCAACGGTACGTTGCTCAGGGTGCCGATGACGGACAGATTATCCTGGTTAATCTTGATCATCTCTTTGCCGAGTTCCATATACCTTGGTGATCCCGGTACAAGGGTGACCCATTCGTCCGCAATCTCCCACAGGCGTTTGACCCAGTCCGACGGTTCCTCACCGCTCTTACCACCGCTGGTTCTCCAGTCCAGCCATGGCATTCCCATAATCGGCCAGGCTGAAGAGTATGGCGGAACAAAGTTCTGCGGTTGTGAAAGCAAAGTCGGTTCGTAAGGCGGCATCCATTCACTTGTGATATCCAGTGTGTTGGACTTCTGTTTGTCACGCGTGAGCTGAGTGGTTACTTCCTTGAGAAGAACATTGACACCGACCGCCCGCCAGTAATCTGCGACCAGAGCGGGAAACTCAGGTGACCAGACATATTGCAACGTATATTCCCACAGGACGGTTAGCTTTTTGCCGTCAGACCGCAGACGGATGCCGTCCGCCCCCTTTTTTAAACCCATCTCATCTAATAATCTATTGGCACCTTGGGGATCATAGGCAGTCATGAATTTCTTGTCTGCCTCGGTCACAAACGGCACATTTTGTGGAAGGGCCTGTTCCGGTGTGCAAAGTCCGAGGAAAAGAGCCTCATTGACTTCATCACGATTAATGGCAAGCGACATGGCATAGCGGAAGCGCACGTCGGCATAGACTTTTCTGAGCACCGGATCCTTATCCGTCTGATTAAAGATAAAGGTTGGACCCGCCATGCCGGGAGGAAGCTGCAGCGTATAATTCCCCTTGGCTTCATTTTCTTTTAAGGTCGGATAGATGTCCAGAGGCATATTCTGGGATTTCTGATCGACATTGCCGTTCATAATCTCAAGCGGCCACAGTTGCTTTTCGAGAAAGCGTTCATGATGGGTATCAATGTAAGGCAACTGGTTGCCGGCTGTATCTATCTTGAAGTAATAGGGGTTGGCGACAAAGACACGGCGTTGGGTGCTGATCTTCGTCATGAGGTGGCTTTCAAGGGTGGGCACCTTCAACCCGTAAGGGCTGGCGATAATAGCGTCCTTCCATTTGTTCCAGTAGACGCGAAACTGCTGCACCCAGTTGTCGAAGCCGTTCTTTTTGGCTTCCTCGTTGGCTTTGGGGTTGTACTTGATATGGTATTGTTTGAGAAAATGCTTGGGTGCCCAGAGATCAAAATAAGACCCACCACCTCCGAGATAATAAAGCAAACCCGTAAACGGTTTTTTGAATTTGAGTTTGACCGTAACCGCATCTATTTTTTCGACGCTGGCCCCCATGGGTCCCCACGGCCCGGGCGTGGCCTTGTGGATCTCTTTGTTCAGGATGATGTCGTTCATATAAAAGACCACATCATCGGTCGTAAACGGCGTGCCGTCGGACCAGCGATGGCCTTTACGCAAAGTGAAGGTGATCGCGGTATAATCATCGTTCCACTTCCATGCCTTGGCCACATTGGGGACGATGGTTCGCACATCATCACTGAAGCGCACGATGTTGGCATGACGCCAAGCCAATACCTCCGATGTGCCCGACTCGTAGGCGATGCACATTCCCCGCAGTTTGCCGCCGTATTTGCCGATTTCATCATAGGGCATTACCACTAGCGGCTCTTGCGGCAGCCGTTTCTCCACCGCCGGCAGTTCACCCTTCTTGACTTTTTCGGCAAACAAAGGATTTTCGTGGAATTTAATCTTCTTGCCGGTCTGTTTTTCGAACTTGTCTAATTCGAGCTGTTGGGGATAGTCTGTCTTAATGCCCTTGGAATCTGCTACCGTGGGCCCCTGTGCCGCCGTCGCCATAGAGCCGAACACCAAGGATAAAATAAAAACCATGCCCACAACCCAAATAACATTTTTTGTGGAAATTTTTTGATGTTTTTTCATTTTCATCCAAACCCCCTTTTTAAAAAGATTTAAGACAAAAGCACCTGATTAGATTTGCATCACCTCCTTTTAGCAAAACCCTACCCCAGAGGAGCCAGCTTAGATTTCATCCCTGAGCAGGATGAAGTTTAATCCAAATACTATCAGCCTTCTTCAAAATCCGCCAGTCAAAAAAAGGTCATGCTGGCCTGTTGCTGGGCGATATCAGTGTCGTCGTCTATTTTGTATCGACGATCACTTCAACGTCGGGTCCAGCCGGTCGCGGACCCAGTCACCGAGGATACTCATGGCGAGGGTTGCCAAAAAAATGGTAACGCCCGGCTCGGACCGCAAGGCAGGCACTGGGCAAAGTGGTTCCTAAAAACAACCCCGTCAGCGGCCAAATCATCAAGATGCGGCGTTTTAACCGTCGGATGCCCCAGAACGGACAAACATTCTCCGCGCCATTGATCGGCCGTAATGAATAAAAGGTTTCTGAGTGTCATTGCAATCGGTCAGATTGGGATTCCATCAAACAAATTCCTTTTTATGTTTTTTATTTATAAAATAATTATGTGTCAAGGAAATTTTTATATGTGTTTTTACGTTTTGGTTAATATTTTTAAAAAATTTCTTGACACTTATTTCGCGAATAATTAGAAAAAAGCACTGGGTTTATTTGTTTCAAAACAGATAATTTGTGAGCCAATTTCAAAACGTTTCAGTTTATTCAAGGTCAAGGAAGGCGAAAATTTCAACCGCAGGAATACATTGAGTATTTTGAGGGTAGCGCGATAGCTTCACTTCGTGCGAAATTTGAGCCTGACACAGAGATTGGTCAAAATGAGATGTTTTGAAACTGGCTCTGGTAACAGAAATAGATCGTTAGCTTCTATATGGACCGTATACGCGGATAGGAGAAAATGATGACTCTCAAAAAATATATGCCGGATGATATTGATAAAAAAATAGTTGCCGAACTTCAAAAAGATGGGCGGACCTCTTACAAAGTCATCGCTAAAAAATTGAATCTTTCCGATGGTACTATCCGCTTGCGTACCACGAAAATGATAAAAAATGATTTTCTCAAAATTTCCGCAACCGTGAATCCTTTTTTTTATGAACACAGTATTACGGCCTTGATCGGAATGAATCTGGAAAAAAGAGACCATAAGAAAATAATGCAAAAAATTGCGCGGCTTAAAGGTGTCAAATCCGTCACAAATTCAACCGGGCGCTATGATCTTCTGGCAGAAGTATTTTTTCATTCTCGGGAAGAATTAAGATCATTTCTGATGGAAAATATCACCAAGGTCGGCGGGATTATGTTTTCAGAAACGTATGTTTATTTGGAAGCGATCAATAAATGGGTCGAATTTTTCTGAAAATCGATCTCAGAAATAGATACATCGAATAGAAAACAAAAAGGAAACCGAAATGGACATTTCTCAACGAAAGGATTCAAAAAATCGAATACTCTCAAATGAGCAGATTCTTCAAGTTCAAGAGTACGTCTTTAATCTAATGGAAAATATTGGCTGCAAAGTGGCGTGTGAAGAGGCGTTGGACATTTTGGGACATGCGGGTTGTGATATCCGCGATCCGAATCGTGTAAAAATCCCCCGAAATCTGGTAATGGAAGCACTCGAAGCATCGCCTAAAGAAATTGAAGTCTTCCATCGCAATGGTGAACCGGCCATGGTGCTAAAAGAAGACAATTGTTATTATGGAACCGGTTCGGATTGCAATACGACCATTGATCTCGAAACAGGAGCGCGCAGGCTTTGCATGAAGGATGACGTAGCCCGGCTGGCTCGATTTTGTGATGCGCTTCCGAATATGAATTTTGTGATGTCATTTGGCATCGCCAATGACGTTCCCAGCGGCATTAATTTTATCCACCAGTATGAAGCGATGCTTCTTAATACAACCAAACCCGTCATCGTAACCGGTTATGGCAGAAACGATATGATGACCATGATCGAAATGGCCGGCGCTGCCATGGGCGGTATCCATAAAATAAAAGACAAACCGCCCTTGATTTTATATACCGAACCCGTTTCTCCGCTGGTTCATTCTGAAATGGGGGTAAGCAAGGGGCTGGTTTGCTGCGAATATGGAGTTCCGTTTATTTATATCGGCAGTCCCATGATGGGAGGAACAGCGCCTGCAACGCCGGAGGGTATCTTGGTACAGGCCGTTGCGGAATCTTTGGCAGGTCTGGTCATCTTTCAGAAAAAACAGACCGGGGCCAAATTTGTTTTTGGTGGTGATGCCACGGTTATGGATATGAAAACCACTATTTTTAGTTATGGCGGCCCGGAGTTAAACATTTTAAATGCAGGGCTGGCAGATATGGCTCATTTTTACGGATTACCTTTTTTTTGCATAGCGGGTTCAACCGATGCCATGGTTCTGGATGCGCAGGCAGGGTTTGAATATGCCATGTCGGTTTACAGCGCAACGCTGAATGGATGCAATATCATCCATGACTGTGGTTACTTGGAGAGTGGGTTGACTTCTTCGTTTGAGTCGGTCCTTTTTTCAGATGAAATTATTGGATGGATTAAGCACATGCTTCGGCCACTAAACTTTAATGATGAATCGGTCGTTTTACCGGTCATCGACAATGTTGGCCCTGGCGGCAATTTTATGATGGAAGACCATACCTACGAGAATTACAGGGATACTTTTCACTTTCCCCGATTTTTAAACAGAAAAATGTTTGATACGTGGGCGGAAGAAGGAAGCAGAGATATTCGTGCGATTTTGAATGAAAATGCAAAATCCATTTTTTACGATCACAAGCCACAAGACCTGCCGCAAGAAGTCAAGCAGACAATCGGTGCCATCATGGCAAAGCATCGCCCTGATGTTACCTATCCCTCTTAATTATCGGAGTGCCAGGACAATGATCGCAGACAATCGGGGAGAGATAAGTCTTGCAAAAAGACAGCAGTATCTCGATAAAGCGCTGGAATTTGCAAAAGAAACCAGGTCGGTTATAAAATCGGTTATCGCATCAGGTCTTAAGGTAACTTCCAAGCCTGACAAAAGTTTGGTCACCACGGCAGACATTGAAGCAGAAAAAGAATTTAGGGCAAAAGTAGCCCAAGCTTTCCCGGACTTCGGGGTAATCGGAGAGGAATTGGGAATCTCAAACCCCGAAGCGGATTTCCAGTGGATTATCGACCCTATCGACGGCAGTTCCGAACTCGCCCATGGAATGCCGCTTTATGGAACAATTATTGGGTTGCACTACAAGGGCCGGCCGCTTATTGGAGTAATAGATCATCCCGCATTTGATACATGCTGCTATGCCGCTTATGGTCTGGGTATATTTTGCGATGGTAAGCGGGTTTTTTTGAATGACTTTGAAACCGAAACCTTTGATGGAACTGAAAGAGTTGCAACTGCCACGCGGTCAAACTTTATGAGATACGGCGATGAGAGTTATTTATTCGATGCGCTTGTAAAAGCACATCCCAACATTCGAATTTATTTCTGCTGCTATATTCATACGTGTGCCATTACCGGAGCTGTTGACGCCACAGTTGAGTGGAATGTTCGCATTTGGGACATGGCGGCAACCCAATTATTAATTGAGGAAGCCGGCGGCAAGTATCATTGTGTTCGTCAAAACGAACAACCAGGGGTAGGTACCATATATTGTGCCGTTTTCGGCAAACCCAAACTCGTTTCCGCTATTGTCAAACTGTTTGCCCCTAAATTAAGGCAGGATCCCTAACTCTGCCGGTTCATATCCAGACGGGGGTGAAGGATGCACCTTAACTGGTAGGTAAATTAATTTTGAAGTAAAGCAGGAAAGGAGAATTCAATGGGTTCGATGAAAGTTGCGGTAATGGGAGGAGGAAATGGCTCCCATACCATAGCGGCTGACCTGGCTCGAAAAGGGCTTACCGTCAATATGTTTGAAATGGAGCAATTTGCGGCTCACATGAGAGAGGTATTTGAAGCCCGTGAAATTGAAATGTCAGGCGTTGCCGGAAGCGGCATTGCGAAACTGAATCTTGTAACCACCAACATTCGTGCAGCGATTGAAGATGTCGAAATCGTTTTTCTCCCACTGCCCGGGTTTACGGTTTCGGTCTACGGTCAACTTCTGTCGCCATATCTCACGCAAAACCAGATCGTGGTCCTCATGCCGGGCACTCTTTCCGCGCTTGAGTTTCAGGAGACTCTACGAGTCAACGGTAACCATAAAGAGCCAATTATTGCCGAGACTGGCGGACTCCCATTTGCCACCCGCCTTGTGGGTCCGGGAAAGGTAAAAACTTTTCATATCCGGTCTGTCTGTGGCCTGGCCGCCATCCCCGGGAGCAATGGCAAAATTGCATATGAAAAACTTAAAGCGCTGTATCCATTTGACCTCAAAAATTCGGTGGTTGAAACCGGTCTCGGTCATCTTACCCCACTTCTTCATCCGGCCGGATGTCTGCTCAATGCCGGGCGCATCGAGCGATCCCACGGCGAGTTTTTCATGTATGAAGAGGGGATGACACCTTCAGTGGTAAAAGTGATTGAATCATTAGACCGGGAACGATTGAAGATTGGAAAGGCTCTGGACATCCAATTACCTACAGGCGTTGATATGATGGTCGAATCCGGATACGGTCCGCGGGGGACATTATGGGAATCTTTAAATGGAAGTGCCGGGTTGACACCGGTGAAAGGTCCTGATTCACTGGGCAACAGATACATTACCGAAGATGTCCCATACGGCCTTGTTGCCTGGGCATGCCTGGGTGATGCCGTTGGAGTTGATACCCCCATAATGGACGCCCTGGTCGAGATTGGAGGGGCCGTCATGGGTGAGAACTGCTGGGAAGAGGGAAGAAATCTTAAAAAGATGGGGCTGAACGGATTCAGCTTGAGCCAGATCAAGGCCTATCTCGAAAAAGGCGAGCGCCCGGGGTTTATAGAGTAAAAAATAAGACAGGGAACTTCCGGTGGGCGAGCCTGACTTTCTACAAGTTATACTTTTTAATGTAAATATAATCTAGAAATAAATGTGCAACTAATCCTATTCCTAAAAATGCCAGAGGTCTGTAAAAGAATATGGCGAGCACTGATAAAATTATGATTGTTTTCCATTTTTTATGTAGGAAATGAGATTTAAATGGATTTCGTTTAGAGTCATAAATTGGTTTTGAAAACAAATGATCTAAATCAATCGATTCAGCTGAAGATAATAATATCAAATCGATATATCGAAATTTGATTATGCTCAAACAGTTTAGGGTAAAATAGATTATCGTATTAAAAGCGCTATGGGTCGGAGTCAACATTTTCTGTTATATAAATGCTTTTAAGTTAGTTGTGATCTAGATTACCCCCAACGCCCGGCCGACTTTTTTGAAGGCTGCGATAGCGCAATCCAATTCCTCGGTGCTGAGGGCGGCGGATATCTGGACTCGAATTCGGGCTTTTCCGTGTGGCACCACCGGATAAGAAAAACCGATCACATAAATCCATTCTTCCAGCATCCGCTCTGCCATTTGCGCGGCCAGTTTAGCGTCTCCCAGCATGATAGGAACAATTGGATGCTCGCCCCGTCTTATATCAAACCCGGCCTCCATCATTCTTTGGCGAAAATAAATGGTATTTTCTGCCAGCGTGTCCTTCAGCCTGGTAGAGGCAGACAATATATCGATAACCTTTAATACTGCCGAGGCAACGCCCGGTGCCAATGTATTGGAAAAAAGGTAAGGTCGCGAACGTTGGCGTAAAATTTCAACAATCTCTTTCCGCCCGCTGGCAAAGCCGCCGGAGGCGCCCCCCATGGCCTTACCGAAGGTGGAAGTGATGATATCGATGCGATCCATCACCCCATAGTATTCCGGCGTTCCGCGACCGGTTTGGCCAATGAACCCGGTGGCGTGCGAATCGTCGACCATAACCAGGGCATCATGTTTTTCAGCCAGCTCGCAAACCCCTTGTAGATTGGCGATGATGCCGTCCATGGAGAAAACGCCATCGGTGGCAATCAAACGAAAGCGAGTACCGGCTGCCTCTTTAAGTTTGACCTCCAAATCTTGCATATCGTTGTTCCGGTATCGATAGCGTTGGGCCTTGCAGAGTCGGATGCCATCGATGATGCTGGCATGATTCAGTTCATCCGAGATAACCGCATCATCGGGACCCAGCAGGGTTTCGAATAGGCCGCCGTTGGCATCAAAACAGGATGAATAGAGAATCGTATCCTCAAGACCTAAAAATCCTGAAACCTTGCGCTCAAGTTCCTTGTGCAGACCTTGGGTACCGCAGATGAACCTGACCGATGACATTCCATAGCCCCAACGCTCGACCCCTTCTTTGGACGCATCCACCAGTGCTTGCCTGCCGGAAAGGCCCAGATAGTTATTCGCACAGAGGTTGAGCACCTGGCGGCCATCTATAAGATCAATCTCACCCCCCTGGCGGCCGGCAATGATTCGCTCTTCCTTAAAAAGCCCGCTGTCACGGATATGGTCCAGCTCTTTTATCAGATGGTCCTTTAATCTGCCGTACATCGCTGTCTCTCCCTATCGAGATATGCATCTAATCGAGTCAAAACTCGATTAGATGTTATTCGTTATCAGTTATTGGTTTTGGTAAAATTCAAATTAAAATTGATAATAGTTCAACAGCCCAAAGTTATATTACCGTCATGCAGCTAAAAGCATTGCATTAATCGTACGTTTTCTGATCTTTGGCATTATTATTATTCGATAAATCGCGCTATTCCTGAAATCATCAAGATTATAGTATAGCATGCTTCACATGACTTGATATCAAGATTTTTGAAAAAACATAATTTTTTTTCTGAACTAATTGACATCCACCTGTTATTTACCTCGGAATGGCGGAGGAGAAAGGCAAGGTATTGTCAGATTGTAT
>CAZHAH010000127.1:0-17239 GCA_964530095.1 uncultured Desulfobacteraceae bacterium
CAAAGAATTAATAAGATTATCTCAAAAGCAAATGAGAAGAATAGAGTTACTCTCCGTTTAAATAACCAAACCTTGGAATTGATAAAGCGAAAAGCACAAGAAGAGGGGTTGCCCTACCAGACTTTTATTTCGAGCATCTTACATAAATATGCGAATGATAAGCTCATAGATGAAAAGCATATTTTGAAATCAATTCACCTGTTAAATAAATAAAAGCATAACATCACAATTCACCAGACCAGCTACAGCCTGCGGCTTCCGCTGTCAGGTGATTGTGATACGTTATCTTTACGATATCCCCGCTTCTATACACATAATTCATATGATAGTGTGTATTCAACCTTGGAGGTACCCCGATGAGACGGGCAAATATCGTACGCGATGATAAACTTGTAGAAGAATGCTTTAAAGCGACCGGTATAAAAACACAAAGGGCTTTAATTGATCATGCATTACGTGAGTCGCTTCGACATGAATTTCAGACAAAGATCCTAGAACTGAACGACCAGTCACTTTCAGCTAATTGAAGGTAGTATTCGGCCTCCTCGGTTCGACCACGCTTCTGGCACCCGGCGGCATAGACGGCGCATTTTTTTTGGAGCACTTTTATGGCGGCGCGATGCTGTTTTTCTGAAAGAACATTTTGATCAAGAATCTTTTTGAGGGCTTTGATGCGGTATTTGTCGAGAGCGGGATTTTTTGAAAGCTGATCGGCATGTCCGCCGCGCTTGATGATAAGAGGCGTGTCGATCAAAAAGATGGGGTGCTTGTAACCAACCCGCAGCCACATGTCGTAATCCTCACATGCCGGGAGGCTTTCGTCAAAAAAGCCGACTTCATCGAAAAGGGAGCGTTTTATCATTACGGCCGAAGGACTCACCAGGCATAAATGCAATGAGGGTCCAAAAATCATGCCTGAAACTTTGCGGTGCCTTTTGCCTGGGTTAACCCGGACGCCATCCCGAAACCAGGTTTCTTCGGTCTGACAGATCAGCGCATCGGGGTTTGAATCGAAAAACTCAATCTGACGGTTCAGTTTTTGAGGAAGCCACAAATCATCGGAATCAAGAAAAGCGACAAACCTACCCGAGGCGGAATCCACCCCGCGGTTGCGGGCGGCACTCACGCCACGATTTCTTTGTCTAATAAGGGTAATTAAATCTTGATACGCTGCCAGGATGTCGAGTGTGTTATCCGTTGAACCGTCGTCCACCACAATCAATTCAAAGCTTCCAAAAGTCTGATTCAGTACTGAATCGATCGCTTCCCTGATGACCCAGCCCCGGTTGAATGTAGGGATGATAACACTGACTAATGGATTTTGTCTGGAATTCATGAATCAAATTTATTAAGATCAAGAGCTAAATCGGGTTTTTATCAATTTGTGGCTATTAATTCTACCTTATGCTAAGGATTCATTATCAAACGGGATCAATTTACAGTTCATCCAATTAATTCCAAAATAAGTTCCCCTATAGTCCTCGATGCCGGTATTTGAATATTCAGCTTTAGACAAAAAGGGTAAGGCCGTTAAAGGAGTCCTGGATGCGGATAGCACTCAGGATGTCCGCCAAAAGTTGCGGACTTCGAATGTTTTTCCCATCAGCATAAACGAAACCCGTGATATAACGATAAAAAAAGAACGGTCTCTTTTTTCAATACGACGCGCATTTGCGCATGTCAAGTCGTCGTCGGTGGCAATGATGACCCGGCAATTGGCGACTTTGGTTGGCGCCGGGCTGCCGCTTGTTTCGGCCATCGACGCCCTCATTCCCCAACTCGATTCGCCTGCCTTAAAGAAAAATATAACGCATATCAAGGATCAAATTGTTGAAGGCCAAAGTTTTGCCGATGCCCTATCCTTATACCCGGATACATTTTCAGCCATTTATATCAATATGGTTCGGGCCGGGGAAACTTCCGGAACCCTGGAGATCGTTTTAGACCGGCTGGCTGACATCGCCGAAAAGCAGCAAGCGCTGAACAAACGGATCCGTGCCGCATCGGCCTATCCGATACTGATGTCTTTGATCGGTACTTTTGTTTTATTTTTTCTTCTAACCTATATCGTACCGAGCATTACTACCATTTTTGCGGAGATGAACCAAGTGCTTCCCGCTCCCACGCGTTTCCTCATTATCACCAGCGCGCTGTTCAAATCTTTTTGGTGGGTTATATTGCTTGCCGCTGCCGGGCTTTTGATCATGTACAAAGTAATCAAGAACACGAAGGCTGGTCGCTTTCAACTCGATAAAATAACACTTTTGCTGCCGGGCATCGGTCCGCTGGCAAAAAAGATGGCTGTGGCCCGCTTTGCGCGCACGCTGGGTTCACTTTTAGAAAACGGGGTCCCGATGATGCCGGCGCTGGCCATCGTCGAAAATATTCCCGGTAATGCCCTCATTTCAAAAAATATAAAAGATGCCGCCCAGGAAGTCGAAAAAGGAAAAAATCTGTCGGCTTCGCTAAACAGTGGGGGCGTTTTTCCCATGTTGGCCATACAGATGGTGCAGGTGGGTGAACAGAGTGGCGAGCTCGAATCGATGCTATACAAAGTGGCCGAGGTCTATGAAAACGAAGTTGAATCGAGTATCATGTGGATGACATCATTGCTGGAGCCGATCATGATACTGGTCATGGGTGCGATAGTGGGATTCATCGTCGTTTCGATTTGCCTGCCGATTTTTGAAATGAACCAGCTGATAAGGTAAAACAACTCCGACCCCCTCAAAATTTTTACAGAGAGGTATTAGACAGACATGAAAACGCCGAGATCTATTTTTTATATTATCCTCCTCGCATTGGTAACATCCTGTGTTCCCCAAAAATCAAGCGAGAAACAAGTATCCGCCTCAAATGCACCTGTCGTTGATATTGGGACTAAAAGGAAAGACAATCCTGACGGTTATTCTCCAAAGCAATCCCAGGAATATATTTCAGGAGAAATATTGGTCAGATTCAAACGTAATACAGATAAACAAACCATCCAATCGATACAACAAAAACTGCACCTTAAAACCCTCAAGGTCTTTTCAACGCCCCAGCTTTATCTCATGAAGATTACAGATGACACGGCGGTTAAACTTGTGATGCAACGTCTGCAGAAGTATCAGGCCGTTAAATATTCGGAACCGAATTATGTCAAAACGATTCCAAGATCCAATGGCGTGAAAGAATGAAAAAGTATCCGGCTTGGATTCTCTGCATCATTATTTGTGTGGCATCTCCCGTATTCGCTTTTGGAGCAGATTCCATCAGAGATTTCCGATCGGCCATGCCTACCGCTTATGCTCCCAACGAGATTCTTGTGAAATTTAAACCGTCGGCACAAAAAACTGCATCCGCATACTATCAATCTCATTGGCGTATCTCCGCCCTCAGAAGGTTTCCTT
Organism: uncultured Desulfobacteraceae bacterium; assembly: GCA_964530095.1. Taxonomy (GTDB): domain Bacteria; phylum Desulfobacterota; class Desulfobacteria; order Desulfobacterales; family CAZHA01; genus CAZHAH01. Next base: position 3,393 of record CAZHAH010000127.1, read on the forward strand.
CAGCAGGTATCCATCACATGCGACTTCCCCAGGACATGACGGTGGAAACCGCTTTGGAGATTTACCGCAACGATCCGGATGTGGAATATGTCGAGCCGAATTACTACCGATATGCCGCAACGACACCGAATGACACGTCATTTTCCAACTTATGGGGATTGCACAATAGTGGACAGATCGTAAACGGCACTGCGGGGACATCCGATGCCGATATCGACGCTCCGGAAGCCTGGGAAATCACCACAGGAAGCAACGATGTGGTTATAGCGGTTGTTGATTCGGGCGTCGATTACAATCATCCGGATCTTTCAGCCAATATCTGGGCCAATACAGACGAGATTGCAGACAACAGCATCGATGACGATGGCAACGGCTATGTGGACGATATCAGAGGTTGGGATTTTCTTGACGGCGACAACGCACCGCTTGATCCCGAGGGCCACGGGACTCATGTGGCCGGAATTATTGCCGCCGTGGGGAACAATGCCACAGGGGTAACCGGTGTTAACTGGACGGCTAAGATTATGGTCCTCAGACCTATGGACGTCAACGGCACCATGTCTGTTGCCAACGAAATAAGTGCCATCGAGTATGCCACTGCCAACGGTGCCCACATCATCAACTGCAGCTTTGGTGGTTCTGGTTTTAGCCAGTCCGAGAAAGACGTCATCGAAGCTTCCCGTGCGGTTGTGATTTGTGCCGCCGGAAACGATGGAACCAATAATGACATTTCGCCGAATTATCCTTCAGACTACGCAAGCGCAAATATCATCTCTGTGGCCGCAACGGACCCGGACGATAATTTGGCTTCTTTTTCCAACTATGGCGCTGTATCGGTCGATGTCGGTGCCCCCGGAGTTAACATTTACAGCACCAAACCGGCCCGGCAGACCTTCTGGAGCGATAATTTTGACGACAACGATATTTCGGACTGGACTACGGGGGGAACAAACAACACGTGGGGTACAACAAATGCCTTAGCTTCAAGCGGTTCTTATTCGCTCACGGACAGTCCCGGCGGCAATTACCTGAACAACACCGATTCATGGGCCAGGGCACCGGTATTAAATCTGTCGTCTCACAAAGCGACAAAGCTGGAGTTCAAATTGAGAGGGAGGTCTGAAACTGGCAATGATCATTTATACGTTCAACTATCTACCGATTTAACGAATTGGTCAAATATAGCAATTATTTCCGGGAATAGTACCTCCGGCTGGAATACGCAGACATATGATCTCGGGGCCTATGACGGCCAGGGCACCGTCTATATCAGGTTTCGGTTTAATAGTGATAATACAATTGCTTATGACGGCTGGTATATTGATGATGTAACTGTAACCACGGCGGCTTCATCGTATGATGGAAGCGAATACCAATTTCTCAACGGAACATCGATGGCCGCACCCATAGTTTCAGGAATTGCCGGACTGGTCAAGTCTGAAACGGCCTCCCTGACGCACACGGAGATAAAGTCTGCGATCGAAAACAGTGTGGACGCTAAACCCGCCCTAAGTGGAAGGGTGGCCACCGGTGGGCGCGCAAATGCAGCCGGTGCCCTCAAACCGCCGGCTCCAAGTGCCCTTTCCGCCGCAGCCGGGTCCTCCTCCCAGATCGATTTGGATTGGACCGACAACTCTTCCAATGAATCCGGCTTTAAGATCGAGCGCAAAACAGAATCAGCAGGAACTTACACCCAGATAGACACCGTAAGTACCGATGTTACATCATATAGTAATACGGGATTAAGTGAATCTACTCAATATTATTATCGTGTTCGCGCCTACAATTCGACTGACAATTCAGCTTATTCTAATGAGGCCAATGCGACAACACAAGCTCCTTCTGGTGGTGGTGATGGCGGTGGATGCTTTATCGCGACCGCTGCCTACGGGTCCCCTATGGCGAAAGAATTAGAAATATTAAGGCGATTCCGTGATAATATTTTGTTAATCAATCCAATAAGCAAAAAATTGGTGCGTATTTACTATCAAATTTCTCCACCCGTTGCCGATCTTATCGCCGATCATAATGGTTTACGAACACTCGTCAGGGTAGCGCTATTGCCTATAGTGGGAATAAGCTGGGCTGTCCTAAAACTCGGCTTTGGTACCGCCCAGTTGTTTATACTTCTTTTTGGTTTGACACTGTTAGGATTCATAAGATTTAGAAAAAAAAGTATGTAGGGCGGCGAGCTCGAACCGCAACAGCGAGCGCATTCCCCGTGGCTTGTCGGAGCGAAGCGGAGATCCCGCTCAGCGGGGCCGCGGGGTTAGCGAGCGAATCAAAAATAAGACAGAATACCTTACGGGGGATGATTCCCCGTAATTTGCCGCGGGGAGCTTCAATCCGGGGGCGGCCTTGCGAATGAAAATACATATGCATTTCATTTTCAGCTTGAAATTCAATCGTAACTCGCGTTCAATAGCGAAGATGGATCAAATTTATCTTTTTAGGGAGGAGATTTAGGTATGAGTTCATGGGAAGCTTATCTGGAAGAAAACAAAGGCCGTTATCTGGAAGAACTGGTTGACTTTCTGCGTATACCCAGTATTTCCAGTCTGCCGGAGCACGCCGATGATGTGAAGCAGGCAGCCGAGTGGGTGGCGGCACGCCTAAAAGCGGTAGGACTTGAAAACGTAACCGTGATGCCCACCGGCGGCCATCCGGTGGTATACGGGGACTGGCGGCATGCCCCGGACAAACCAACGGTGATGATATACGGTCATTTTGACACCCAACCCGTGGATCCGTTGGATGAATGGACTAATCCGCCCTTCGAGCCGACGGTCAAAGACAACCGGATATATGCGCGCGGGGCGTCGGATAACAAAGGCAACGCGCTGGCGCCCATGCTGGCTTTGGAAGCCCTTTTGAAGACCGAAGGGAAACTGCCGCTGAATGTCAAATGCCTTTTTGAGGGACAGGAGGAGATCGGAAGTCCACAGCTGCCGGAATTCATCGCCGCCCAAAAAGAGTTCCTGAAATGTGATCTGGTTATCTCTGCCGACGGAGGACAGTGGGAGAAAGACCAGCCGGCTTTAAACTTGGGGCTGAGGGGGGTTTGCGCGCTGCAGATCGACGTCCAGGGGGCCAAACATGATGTCCATTCCGGAACCTATGGCGGCACCTTTGCCAATCCGATCCATGCCCTGGCGCAGATCATTGCCTCCATGCGCGGCACGGACGGCAAAATATTGGTCGATGGATTCTATGATGATGTGCGTCCGGCCAGCGAATGGGAGCGTGAGCAGATGACCATGGTTCCCTTCGATGAGGCCGACTATCTCACGGAGCTGGGACTAAAAGGGCTGTTCGGCGAACCGGGATTTAATACCTATGAACGGATGTGGGTTCGGCCCACCTTGGAGGTAAACGGTATCTGGGGGGGCTTTCAAGGCGAAGGGACCAAAACCGTGATTCCCAGCCGTGCCCATGCCAAGATCACCTGTCGCCTGATTCCGAATCAAGATCCACCTAAAATAAACGCGCTTCTCAAGGCGCATATCGAAAAAAATGCCCCCCAAGGGGTGCGGGTGAATGTTCAATTGAATGCAAGCAGCGCGGATCCGTATATAATCGCGCACGATCATCCCGGCAATCAGGCTGCCAGGGCCGTTCACCAGGTTATTTACGGCAAGGAACCGTACTATATCCGCATGGGAGGAAGCATCCCCATCTGCGGTATTCTGAAGAAACACCTGGGCGCTTTGACGGTCAATTTCGCGTTCGGGCTCAAAGATGAACGGGTGCACGCACCGGACGAATTCTTCCGGCTTTCCAGTTTTGAACGGAGTCAAAAGGCCTACTGCCTGTTATTGGAAGAACTCAGCGCAAGGGAAATCACGACATAACAAATATGCAGATCGGCACTATATTCGATATCAAAAAGTATGCCATTCACGACGGGCCGGGGATCCGTACCACGGTCTTTTTCAAAGGGTGCCCATTGTCCTGTGATTGGTGTCACAATCCCGAAGGGCTAAAAGCGGAAAAGCAGCGGGTGTACCGCGCCGACCGGTGCATCGGGTGTGAGGAATGTGTTCAAGCCTGTGCGGAGGATGCCATTACCCTTTCGGAGGCAGGCATTGTTTCCGATCAAAATCGATGCGTCCGGTGTGGTGCCTGTGCTGCCACGTGTCCCTCCCAGGCCATGGAATTTGCGGGAAGCGAGATGACGGTTGATCAGGTGATGGCGCGAATTGCAAAAGATGTCTTGTTTTATGATGAATCCGGCGGCGGGGTTACCTTCTCCGGCGGGGAACCCCTGATGCAGGCCGATTTTTTGTGCGCCCTATTGGATGCCTGCGGTGAACTCCATATCCATCGGACGGTGGATACGACGGGCTATATGGACGCAGATGTCATTTCACGCGTTGCCCGGCGCACGGATTTGTTCCTGTACGATTTGAAACATATGGACAGCGACCGGCACCGGCAGTTTACCGGTGTCTCCAACCGGCGGATTCTCGCCAATCTGAATTTTTTAGCCGCGCAAAGGGCCCACATCCAAATTCGTATCCCGGTTATCCCTGGCCTCAATAATGATACCAAGAATATTGAACGTACGGGGGCGTTTTTAGCAGCACATCCCAATCTTAGAAAGGTAAATTTGCTGCCCTTGCATTTGAACGGGCGTGCAAAATATATGCGACTGGGCCTAGCCCGCCCGAAAGATACGGTGCATATCCCCAGCCCTGAAGCGATGCATGCGATGGCCGTACGCCTGGAAGGGTTCGGGTTAGAAGTTAACATCGGAGGTTAGCATTCATGAATGAAAGAATCGCAAGGCTTCGCAAAGCCAGCTTCGAAGAAGAACCGCGCATTTCAGCCGAGCGGGCACGGCTGGTGACCCGGTTTTATCAGGATAATTACGGCAAATATTCACTGCCTGTTCTGAGGGCCTTGAATTTCAAAAACCTGTGTCAGAAAAAAACCCTCTATGTCGGTGATGATGAGCTTATCGTCGGTGAGCGGGGGCCCCATCCCAAAGCCGTTTCGACTTTTCCGGAGTTGACCTGCCATACCTTAGAAGATCTGCAAATATTAAATTCGCGTCCGATGACCCGCTATGCGGTCGCAGACGAAGAATTTCGGATATATCAAGATGTAGTGATACCGTACTGGGAGGGCCGGACCCTGCGGGAGCGTGTTTTCGACAGCGTTTCCAAAGAGTGGAAGGCGGTTTATGAGGCCGGTCTGTTCACCGAATTTATGGAACAGCGGGCACCGGGGCACACGACCCTGGATGGAACGATCTACCGTAAGGGGATGCGCGATTTTAAGGCTGAGATCGCCCAAAGGCTGACAGCGCTCGATTACCGCAGCGATCCCGAAGCGGCGCATAAGGCCGAAGAATTGAAGGCCATGGATATCTGCTGTGACGCGGCCATTATTTTTGCGGAACGGCATGCCGATTTGGCTGAGACGATGGCCCGCAGAGAGAACGATTCCCAAAGGAAAAAGGAACTTGAACGTATGGCCGCCAACTGCCGGTGGGTCCCGGCAGAGGCCCCGCGAGATTTCTGGGAAGCCCTGCAGATGTACTGGTTTGTTCATCTGGGCATCATCACCGAGCTAAACGGATGGGATGCCATGAATCCGGGCCACCTCGATCATCACCTAGATCCCTTTTATCATAGGGCGCTGGCCGCCGCAGAGCTCGATCGTGACAAAGCCAAGGAGTTGATCGCTTGTTTGTGGATCAAGTTTAACAACCACCCGGCGCCTCCCAAGGTCGGGGTCACGGCAGAGGAGAGCGGCACCTACAATGATTTTGCCAACATTAATCTGGGAGGCTTGAAGCGCGATGGATCAGATGGTGTGAATGAGGTGGCTTACCTTATACTGGAAGTCATTGAAGAGATGCACCTTCTGCAGCCGGGAAGCAATGTGCAGATCAGTCATAAAACCCCCAACCGTTTCTTAAAGGCCGCCTGCCGTGTCATTCGAAAGGGGTACGGATATCCGGCCGTGTTCAATGCCGACGAAGTTATTATGGAGCAGGTGCGGGCCGGGAAAACCCTGGAAGATGCACGCGAAGGGGGTTGTAGCGGATGTATTGAAACGGGTGCTTTTGGCAAGGAGGCCTACATCCTGACCGGATATCTGAACGTACCCAAAATATTGGAGCTGACGCTAAATAACGGCCGGGATCCGCTGACGGGCCGCAAGGTGGGGATAGAAAGCGGAGATCCGATGACGTTTCAGAATTTCGATGCGCTTTACAATGCCTTTGTGAAACAACTGCGCTATATTGTTGATCTTAAAATAGGAGCCAACAACATTATCGAGCGTTTGTACGCCGCTTATGCGCCGGCGCCTTTTCTGTCGGTGGCGATTGCCGATTGTATCGAGCAGGGAAAAGACTATTATAACGGTGGCCCGCGCTATAACACAAATTATATCCAGTGCTGCGGGATCGGTACCGTAACAGACAGCCTGTCAGCCATAAAGCAGCATGTCTTTGATGACCCAAGCATCGCTTGGGAACATCTGCTGACGGCGTTAAGGCATAATTTTGAAAATGAAGAAGCGTTACGGCTGAGGCTATTAAATAAAACCCCTTGTTTCGGTAACGATGATGATCGGGCCGATGCCATCATGCAGCGGGTATATGCCTCGCTGATTGAGGCGATCGAAGGCCAGCCCAATACAAAGGGGGGCCAATATCATTTAAACATGCTTTCGACCACCTGCCATGTCTATTTCGGGCGGATACTGGGCGCTTCCGCCAACGGCCGGATTGCAGGCAAACCCATATCGGATGGGACTTCTCCCTCACACGGCGCCGATCGTAACGGACCGACGGCCGTGATTAATTCGCTGGGTAAAATGGATCAGGTGAAATCCGGCGGAACCCTGCTGAATCAGCGTTTTTTACCGAGTGTGCTCGAGAATGAAGACGACCTCGGCAAGCTGATGCATCTTATCCGATCGTATTTCAAACTCAACGGCCATCATATTCAGTTTAATGTGATCGACACGCAAACCCTTCGCAAGGCCCAGGCTACTCCCGATGAATACCGCGACCTTCTGGTACGCGTGGCCGGTTACAGCGACTATTTCGTGGATCTGGACGTACATCACCAGGAGGAGATTATGGCCCGAACGGCGCATGCTAAATTTTAGCGGAGATAAAATTTGAGAATCATCTTTTTTGCAGGCAAAGGCGGCGTTGGCAAAACCTCAGTGGCGGCCGCAACGGGAATCAGGGCCGCCGAGCTGGGGCAGCGCACAGTGGTTTTATCGCTAGACATTGCGCACAGTTTGGCGGATATTTTCGATTTGGAAAAAGATTTACTCGATCAAAATAAGGGCCGGCCGATCCAAGTTGCATCAAATTTATGGATTCAAGAACTCGATATACAGGAGGAGATCCAGCGCAACTGGGGCGATATTCATAAATACCTGGCGACACTGCTCAATACGACCGGCTTGGAAGAAATCCTGGCTGAAGAATTGGCGATTTTACCGGGCATGGAGGAGATCAGTCTCCTGCTTTATATTAACAAATATGTACGTGAAACAACCTATGATGTCATTCTGCTCGATTGTGCACCGACCGGAGAGTCGATTCGATTTATCAGTATTCCGACCACGCTTGAGTGGTACATGCAGAAAATTTTTAAATTGGAAAGAACCATTGCCAAATATGCACGGCCCGTCGCCAAGCGCCTGTATGACGTTCCCCTGCCGGATGACGACTATTTCAAGGCCATCGAGGATCTTTTTGAGCGGTTGCGCGGCGTGGATCAAATCCTGGTCGACCCCGGCATAACGACGGTGAGGTTGGTGACCAATCCGGAAAAAGTGGTGATCAAGGAGACGCAGAGGGCTTTCATATATTTTGCGCTGCACCGCATGAATATCGACGCCATCATTATGAATCGAATTTTGCCGGGGCATATTAAAGACGCCTATTTTCAGGATTGGTTGCGGGCGCAGAAAAAGCATCTGCAAACCGCCAAAGAATACTTCAGCCCCCTGCCTATCTTGGCGGTCAACCAATTTAACGCCGAGATATTCGGTTATGCGAGGCTGCAGGAACTGGGCCGGCAGATATATGCCGAGCGCAATCCGTTGGATTGTTTTTATAAAGAGGAACCGTATCGGCTGAGCAAGAAGAAAGCGGGCTACCAACTTCGGCTTAAGCTTCCGTTTCCCATTAAAGACAACGTGGAATTGAACAAATTGGCGGACGAGTTAATTGTTCGGATCGGTAGCCTCAAAAGGCATATTTTGCTGCCGCGCCAGGTGGCGGCCCATGATTCCGTAAAAGCCAAAATAGAGGGGCAGTATTTGACGATCAAATTCAAAGGAGGCGATCATGTCCAAAGCCAAACATAAGACCAACGCATGCCAATGCCCGGTGGGAACCTTTTTTGAGGATATGCAAAAAACCTTGCTGGGCGACGGTCCGTTTCACAAGCATATGAATCAATCCAAAATCGAGTTTTTGAAAGCGATCCGCTCTTTGATTGACGACCGGATCGATCATCTGCAGAAAAAGGCATCGCCCAAAGCCCGCCGTAAAGCGACCCGCATTAAGGTCAAATAAAACTCCCCATCGCTGCTGAGGGGCGCTCATTTATCATGTTGCTTTTTGACCGCTACCGGATGTCTGCGACCCTGTTGTTCTTCCCTCATTTTTCCATATGATTTCCGTGAGTTGGTTTTGACAAGGCACCTGAGATTTCAAAAGGTGTGATTCAATGATACTATTCTCTTATCAAAGGTTCGGGTGCTCCTGTGATCTCTCAAAGGTATCTAAAAGTCCAAGGGTAACCGATTGATTTCCAGGGTGATATTACCGAGCATGACAAAGTGCCCTAGTCTGCTCAAGCAACATCTTTGTCACACGAAGTTACATGTCCGTCTTCTTCAATCAAGATGAAACAAAATTGTCGATAACCTAATCAGAGGTTGAACTCAACAAGCCTTAACGTAATCCTCTGCGCTCCTTCTCAATACGGCTCGCTTCTATGTAGTGCTCTATCAATCGACGAAATCGTGGGGACTTCGTTCTCTTGAAGTGCGCTCCTGTAACTCGGCCTTCGGAATGTATTTCAAAAAGAATACGACGTTGACTGTTAGTTAATGAATGGAAGAGGTTCGACCAATCCGCTGCTCCATTATTCTCGTGAAAGCGCCGATGGATAATGTACTCGTCCGGCATCAATGCTATCTCCAGAAATTCCTCCGGTGAAGACCCAAAAGCGGCTTTGAAAAACTCTAACCTCGGCGAAACCATACCTCGGGTTGCAAGAAGTATACACTGAACACCGCGGATGAGTTTCCTGTTCCAATTCTTCCCAACATAGCTTCGGTCCCTGGCTTTTAACGGAATGTACTTCATGGGAAAGGAGTATATCTTCGTTCCAAGCTCCTCATTCAGTGCGCAGTTGATCCGAAGGCGTTCGTAAAAATTTGCCGGTGTGTCCATATAATTGTACAGGACGTAGTTGGAAAGATTGAGTAAGCCGCACTTAGCTGCAAGCCGAATACGCGACACGTACAGGTCCTTCATCGAGATATGGTCGAAAGCAATTCGCAGTGGTCGGATGGCAGTCTCGGCAAGTAACGCCATCTTCTTTTCGGACAGTTTTCGCGCATCCACCCCTTGATTGAAATCGACGCGTCTCATCCGGCCACCGAGTTTGGCCCCTTTTTCGAATCCCAAAGCACAGATATCATTTATGATCCGCTTGAAAAACCGCGAGGCCAGAACGTTATTATCCAGGAGAATCAAATCCTGCTTGGCCCCGTATACATCCTCGATTCCTTTGACCTGACGCTGGATAGGCAAGTAGTGACGAAAACAGGGCTCAATCTTGTGCACTGCGCAAAACCGGCACCGGTTGGGGCAACCGCGGGTGACATAGGCAATGTAGGCGTCGTTCACGCCGTAGGCGTAGTCGATTGATTCCAGGATCTGGTAGTCAGGAATGAGCCCATCCACAATTATTGGACTCCCTTTGTCCAATATGCCGGGTTTGTCAAGAAGCCCAGTCAGAACCGTCACGCCCGTTTCTTTGCGGATATCGTCGCCCAACAGGGTCGCCATAACTCCGCCCACAACAACGTCTTCGGGACGAAGCACTGCTCGCAGGTAATACCGGATGGTCCGGATGGTCTCGGACCAGAAAAAGGTAAAAAGAGTGCTGATGTAAACACGATCCCAGTCCATCTCTCGAAAGGACGCTTTGCACCCCTTTACGAAGTGGACCTCATCGCCTGCCAGCTTGTGGTAGGACGATATCTTCATGAGCCCTAAAGGAGGGTATTTGTTCCGATAGCCCGGTTCAACAAGTAGTATTCGTCTCATCGCTTTTCAGACCAATCATTCATCGGCCTTCTCGTAGATATAGGCAAGCATCACCTTCGGCAATTCCTTTGAACAACTCGGGTCCAACCGAAGGTCGTCGCCGCGGTCCAAGGTGTAATCGCCAAGCACATCCTCCATCAAGATTTGCATGCCGGCATTTGCGTACTCCTCCATTGCAGCGACTACTGACCTGTCATCCGCAATGGCCGAAAAATCCATTTCCCTGGATTCAATCACCATGGCATAGAAGCTGGCATACTCTTCCGGAGTGATTGTGCTGGACCAAAATCGGTCATCCCCATCACGACCAAGAGGCTTCCTCTTGCCCTCACGGTAGCCAAGGCAAGCACAGAGGAAGAATATCTCGTGCATATCCTTTGCCACGAAATTCCTAAAGTCATTGTAGAGGGTTCGGTGATGTCGGTCAGTTCGGACGCGAATATCTCCTGATAAGTTCATGCTATACCACCTCCGCTTCATCTCGCATCAATCCATTTGCTTGTTTTACGTCAACTGATTCAATCTTAGTGCTTCCGGCACCGGCTCCTTTCAGGACGTAAAACTTTGTCCACTGATTTGTCCCGCGCAAAATCTGTGCCTCGAAGCGCCCGAATTCAGTGTCAGTCGCAAGAAGCACCCATTGAGTGCACCATTTCGGCACATTTTCCAAAAGATGGCGGCGGTGCTCGTACGAAAGACGCCCAAATGGCGTATCCATAAACAAGGGCATCTCAAGAACATCGGTACCGGCAGCAGCGCTTGCCAACGCAGCGATAAATGCAATCGACAAGATTTGTCTCTGTCCGGCTGAGATATTTGCCAGAAATGGCTTCTGCCAGCGATCATATACCTGAATGCTGTAATCCGAATCAACAACAACGTCTCTAAGTGTCTGTTTACCTTCATCGTCGATAAGTTCTCGAAAGTATTTAGTGGCGCTTGCACCGATCATATCACGGGTCTCCTCTGTAAACTCCTCATGGATTCTCTTGAGTGCGGTATTCGTGGAACCGGCAAGAGTCGATCGTTTGGACAATTCGTCACGGATGCCCTGCTCCTTTTCAATCTCTTTCCGCTGCTGTTGAAGTCGCTCGCGCTCGTCGTTAAGGATAAGAATCTCCTCATGCGCATGTGATTGTTCTGCCTCAAGCTTGATAGTTTTTCGCTCAATCTGCTGCCGGTGCCTCTCAAGTTTGGCCGCGTCTGCACGTTCCGAAGATCCGATCTTTTGCCGCAACTCCTCCAGTTTCCGATGTGTCAATAGAAGTTCGTTTTTTACGACAGCGTACTTCTGAAGAACCGTCTCAGTCGCGACACCGATATCCTCGTAATGGCTCCGGACACCGCTCAAATATCGCCAGAGATTAAGCATGGAGTCCTCAGTAAGAATGTCTGTGGTTCGATTGCGCCAAAGGAGGATACTGCGATGTTCATTTGTTCTGGCTTTGATTGGCGTTCCGCAAATGCAACGCTCCTCGGAAATTAGACGATCAATCAAATCGCGTCGTATCTCCGATGGAATCTCATGCTTCTGTTTTCGCTTATCGATGTTTCTGAAGATCCTTTCTGCCGTTTTCCTGATGAGCAGAAGAGCGGTTTTACCAGTCCGGTTCTTCATGTCTTGCAACAAATCCTCAACTTGCGCTTCAAGTTCCCGTTCTTTTTTCTCCAGGTTCGTCCTTGCCGTAAGCAGGTCCCGAATTTCTCGTATCTTGTCCAGCTCGGCATCGACTTGTTTCTTCTCCTGTCCTGCGCGCTGAAGTTCCTCGTCAATGACTAGAGTCCTGTCCTCCAACTCGATAGACCTTTCATCATTCACACGCAACTGCTTGATCACACGGGCACGCTCACCGGTCGCCCGTGTCTCAAGTTCTGAATCGAGATATTTCCTAAGGCGGTTGGTTGCCCTCATGGCTGTCTCAAGAGTATCGATGTCCAGCAATTTCCTCACTCCCGCCGATATTTCTCGTCTTTGCTCCGAGCTTGCTCGCGTGAGCCTTTCGATTTTCTCCCCATCAAAGAGGAAATACTCTCTCAACCCTCGATCAAGAATACCGCCGACAATGGAGGTAATTTCATTAAAATCTCTAGTCGTGGTTGCGTTGCCATTTTCATCCTGCGTAACAAGGCGTGCCCCCTTGTCCTCTTGAATAACCTCTCCGTCAGCCAACATGCCGAGAATTGATCGTTCGATCTGGTAAATTCGCCTAAAATGCGTGAACTCCAAGTGCACGCGAGCTTCAACAGGATGCTTTTCACCTGCTTTGGCTTCCATCTCAGGATAATTCACTAGGTACAACTCACGATCATCAACTTGCGCATCCTGGGAAAGATGCTTTTCTCCGTAAAGGCAGAATAGGAGGGCGCGGTAAATACCCGTTTTCCCTCTGCCGTTCTCACCAAAGATAACCGTGACGTTACCGTTCATGCCCCTTGCGAATTCGATTTCTTGTGATCCCCGGAACTGCCGGAAGTTAGTGAGCGTCATCTTCTGGAGAATCATTGGGATTCCTCCTTATCCTTTATGATTTGCCTGACAACGCCCTTAAGTTGCTCAGTAACTGAGGACTCCGGCATGGATTCCGCAAGTTCGAGAGCGCGGGTTGCCAATGCCTGAACATCCGCCGGGTATTTCTTGAGTTTATCCCTAATCAGTTGATGTGTTTTGGCCATGTATAGCTCCTATCCTTGATTTCAACAGACTCCATTACCTCGTGGTAAATGTCCCACGGCTTGGTATCGAAAAGATGCAATACCTGAAATGCATTGACGATTTCCCTTATGACGGCTCGTGCCTCGAACTCATTTTCGGCACTGGCAGCGAACTCAGCAAAGCGGGGCATCTCACGACGAAGCAAGCCAATGTCAGAGTCTCTGCGCAGATGCGCGTAATGAATGTCCGGCACAACAACGAAATCGTATACGTCCGCACACACTTTTCCCTCAAATTTTCGCAAAATACGTCCTCTTCGCTGTATGAATTCCCTTGGATTCGTAGTGCTGGATAGAAAGTACGCCGTTCGCGTGGAGGGAATATCAACTCCTTCGTCGAGGCAATGGATCGCAATTAGTGCCTGAATATCACCCTCCACGAACTGTTGCAGTACTGCTTCCCGTTTTTTCATTGATACCGTATGGACAAATTCGTGACAGCGGATCCCCAGAGCCGAGACCGTACTAAGGACTTCTCTATGGGTGCCAGGCGCACAGTAGATCAATACATCCCGTAGTTCGACTCCAGCTTCTTTACACTCTACAATCTGCCGCAGGAGCTGCTTGCGCAAGAGGGGAAGTTTGTTCTCGGCCGCTGAGATAACCTGAGCTCTCCGCAAGAGCAGTCTCTTCAGCCGCTCCTGGGCATCCATATCATGGTCCAAGTCTCGACAGGCAAGCAATGCAATACGACGCGACAGTTCCTCATATTCATCACTTTCAGCAGCAGACAGCAATGTTAGAATTGGTAGGTAGCGATGGGAGCATTACCAGTTTGTTAATGAATCTGCTCGACTTTGTTAATGAAAAA
>CAZHAH010000128.1:0-17102 GCA_964530095.1 uncultured Desulfobacteraceae bacterium
GTGTTACCCTGATTTGATCTGTTTTGTACGAATTCTTAGTATCAGAAACATGTAAAATGGGAACCATCCATTGGGTTAATAAGACATATTTTCCAAAAACGTTAATTATTCAAAGGTCTCATACCCTAAAAGGTGGCTGCATTGCAACATTTCACGGGGCAGGCGGATTGTATACTGTCACCCGTTTGCGGAATCTATCCGGCTAATGAGTTTATTCTCCCGTAAAAGATATCATCATGAAGCGGCTGGATTATATCGACCAGTCTTGAGGTGTCTACCGGTGTAACCCATTTTATTGTTTCCAACAATTCCGGCTTAAAAGTGCTAATAATTCTGCAGATACTGATCGGTTCTACCCAAAGATCCTTTTCTCTTGCTTCTATAAGGATATTTTCCCATGAAAAAGAAAATCGTTTTGAAATAAAGAGAATATCGACGATATCCTTTGGTTCCATTCTGCTCAATGCGCATAGTTTGTTCGACAATATATTGCGCCAGCCATCAACTTTTGAATATATTTTGGTATTCGTTACGTCCCCATAGTGAGATGGTACATCATTTACAAAATCGACTTTTAAAGCAATGTCGGGATCGCCTGCGTGCTCAAGCATGATCCTGGCAAATGTATCTGAGGTAGTTGAAACGGTGCAATGCCATCGGGATTGTTTGATAAGGGAAACAATCTTGTTAGTCTGCTTTTTAAATTCCGGATGGGCATTAACAAATAAATCAAGATCATCCGAGTAACGATGCATTAGGTAACATCGACTCAACGCGGTTCCCCCTGTAAGATAAAAGTCCACCTGTGCTTTGTCTATAACTTTCAAGACTTCATCCTGAAACGGGTAAATCTTATCCCGATATAATTTCTCTGGCATATAGATATTTTTCTTTCAAATCCGTGGGGTATAGGCGGTCTAAGACAGAATCATCCAATATTGATTTGAAGTCTTTAGCGGGTACGAGCTTTAGCAATGTGTGCCAATCATATGTTGTAAGCAATCGGCGGAAAAGGGATGTTTTATCAAATCCACAAACTTCCTCTATTTCGTCGTTGAGGAGTTGAAGCAGATGATCTGCCTGGATATCAATATCCCACGCAATCTTATAGAGAAGTTTTCGTTTTTGTTTATTTGAAAAAGGTTTCATTATGGACAATTGCCCCAGTTTAATCCGTTTCACTCATGCTATCGCATATTGAACGAGGTAAACCAGGCGCGATGACGCAGAATTTTTGTGTTTCTTGGGCACGGTGTTGCTTTGCAGAGTTCCTATCAATGATCCGTTGATCCAGTTACGGAATAAGTTATCAAAGTGGATTAGATGGTATCAACACAGAGTTGAAACCTATACTAATTCCGCTCTGCTTTATGACGGTTCTCTTCTTGCTGTAGCAAAGATACGATCACATTTTTATAATTATTGAAGTCATCCAAATTCTTTCGCAGTATGGAAACTACGATGGAATGATCCACTTTGTCATATTGATGTACGACAATATTCCTAAATTTGGCCATCTTTTCCAAGACATTTGCCAGGGATTCATCAATGATATTATTCTCATTGAGAATTCTAAACATGTCTGCATAGCTTGAAGGAACTCTATACTCTTGATCTGCGATGATATGCCCGGCAATATCTAAACACACTTCAATCATCATCTGAAGTGTCTGCTCAACGATTCTCTGTATTTTCCAATCCTTGGAATATTTTGAAATCGTTATGTTTGAATATTCATCAAGCTGTTTCCTGTAAAGATCAATCTCAGATAGTTTTCTCAGTATCAACGTCTTATCAACCACCGAAATACCTACTTTCCAGTATAGTTGATTCAATTTTTAAGAAATCAAAATAGGTTCTCATGGTTGCTGATTCGAAGGCATGTCTAACAAAGGGAGAAGTATCTGTCAATATTTGTTTGCTTTGCATAATTCTCATTTGAAGCGTTATAGGCGCGGAGTTAAGGACCACAAGATCTATTTCATCGGTTCCAAGGATATTCATAAGGTCTCCGATAATATCAAGCCGCGTTTCGGAAAAATCTCTACCCGAAAGATATACGGCAATATCAATATCACTGAGTGGCGTGATTCTCCCCTTTGAAGAGCTGCCGAACAGATAGGCGAAAAGGACATCTGTTCGCCGTTGAAAATAATTCCGCAATTCGGGGATAAGTTTCGACCGTAAATCGCTTTTTATTGGTATCCTTTTTATCATTCGAATCGGATTTTAATGATTTGCGGGACGTTCTCCGGGTAGAAAAGGGAAGTTACCCACCCAAAGCCCCCAACAGAACCGTACGAGCGCGATTAATATTTTGAGGGATGTCCATCGGCTTATGGGTTTTCTTTTTTTTGAAACCGCCCGTTCCCCTTCGACGGGTTCAGGGTCACTTGATTACCGGGATGGAAGGGGATAGTTACCATTGGGTGACCCCAGTGAAATCGGCAGCGCCGTCTCGCAATGCGAGAATTTGCGCCTTGTCGGCTTGAAAAGAGACACGGGGCAAGCCACTCCCCAAGGGCAAACTCCAGCCGCTATGGCGGTGTAAATGAAAATCATAGGGTCAATTCAAAGGAGACTTCATAAGGATAGCAACCGAGCGCCATGCACAACGGCAATCACATCGATTTGGTCCTGTTTGATCCGATAGATAATTCTGTTGGGCGCCTCTATCACTTCTCGAATATCCTCAGACGAATACTCCGGGACCATCCTTCCCGACTGTGGGAAGGCACCGATCTGCTCTGATCGTCTCGTCAGCTTGTCCACAATTCGCTCGGCATAAAACGGAGAATCTTGTGCGATATATTCGTAGATCCCTAAAAGATGTTTTGTTGCATTCTCGGTCCAGTGGACGTTCACTATTTGAGACCAAACCTAATACGGACTTCCTTCACATCAAGTGTGCGGCCAGCATTACTATCTTTAATGCCAGCTTCAACAGCCTGGCGTACATAGATCTTATACATTAAATCATCCCAGGTCGCTTGGTCTGGAAGCTCTCTCAGTAAATCCATTGCTTCGTCTTTCACAGTTCTGGTTTCCATTATATTAATCACCTTTTTCTTCTGCAAAATGCTATCGCTTTAGCGAGGCACATCCTATACACAGCAATATAACGTCCTTTTGTGATTAAAGGGACGTGAGGTAACGCCGTTTAGTTTTTCAGTTTCGGTTTATATTTGTTATTTGGTTTGTTCGGTTTGTCTGGTCTATTTGGTTGATTACCGTTTTCTTGGAACCGCTATTTTTTGAGCCGGGGAGTATAATCGGACATCAACAACTCATGCGCTGTGCAATCTCAAATCGGCGCGTCAAAATTTCGAATGGGATGTCTCCTTCTTTTGCTTCACCATTGGCTTCAAGCAGTTCTGGGATCATTACCTTTAGCTTTTCGATAAGATTTTCTAAAGTGTCACCCTCAGTAGCGAGTCCGGGAACATCATCGCTGGTTGCTACCCAAACCATAGCTTCCTCGTCCCACTCGGCACGGATAAAAAGAGGCTTTCCATACATTATGTTATCCTTTAAAGCGTTGATTGGTGTATAGATTTACTTCGGTTATCCGGTTTGGTTTGTGTGTTTGGTGTATTTGACATATTGGGACCGCCCGCTGCGCTCAAGACGGAAAGGACGCCCCAGTGAAATCCACTTCGTTGTAGCAAACACAAATTTCACCGGGCAGGCAGGATTGAATGGATTTTTTCTTTACTTTTTAAGTTTCTGGCTTTAGTGTTGGTTTGCCTATTGACGCATTTGGTGAAGAGATTACACGGATTTTACTGTTTAGTGTTGTTTTTCATCTTATCAAGAAATGTCTCAATTTCTTTTATAAATGTCTCAAAAACAGCTAAGTATCTTGCTTTTAGTCGAATCAAACGGTCCCCGAGAAGTTCAAAACCATATATGTTTCGGAATACATGGCGGAACTCTAAATATTCTGATAGATCGGCAGCCATTTGTTCTGTTATCACTGGTGGTCTCAGTTTCTCGATTCCATGGGTTACTTTGCTCAATAATTGCCTATGCCATTCAAAACCGAATGGTACAGCACCATTAATTTCGCCCACAATTAGCCTGAATATTCTTTCACAGCAATTGTAAGAATCATGTAAAATTGAACCAATGACTCTCCTCGTTCGAATCGTTCCATCATCCTCAACGTCATTTAATTCGGAAAGTAATTTATTAAGATTCTGAATCTCATGTCGAATATCATTTTTTATCTGATCAATTTTAGGCATCATCTTACACCTGAAGAGATTCGGTCAAAAGCTTTTGGGTCAGGTATTCATCGAGATCTTCCATTCTGCGGATGTCAATTTTCAAGGAAGGGAATTCAGTAAATATGTTTCTGATCAAGAAACTATGCTCTTCTTCATTTAAACCTTTTGTGATGAGATCAATGTCAGAACCTGGGTGCACTGTTCTCGGCTTTAATACAGATCCTATGATATAAATTGTTATGTTTGGATAAAGTCTCTTTATTCGTGTGGAAATTAGTTTGGCGGTTTCAAGATTAATTTGGGATGAGTTCTGCTCGTCTTTTATGAGGTTTAATAGCATTTTTTTGGCCTTGGTTCAATCCGCTCTCACTCGCTACCAAGGTATCCCGATTAAAACCCGGTTCTCGCTTCAACCGTTTCAGATGTTCTTTAACTTGCTCAAGGGTTCTTTTCAGTTAATCTGTTCAATCCTCTCATCAAGCAAACATTCTTTATTAAAAATTGAAAAATATTTCCTAACCAAGGTCATATCAGGAATCGTTTTGATCAACTTTTATTTCTATCGTTTTGGTCGGGGGTTGAGCGTGTGGTTATCGGTACCGATATGAATTCCCGTTTGGCTGCGGCGACAGCCCGATTAGCAATGTCCTGCACCTTTTCGTAAGCTAGTTCATGTCTTTTTGATAGCTCCGCTATCTGTGCCTCCTGTGTCTTAACAAGTTTGTCAAGTGATTCGATTTTGCTGGAAAGCACGTTCTTCTCACCCGCGAATTTTGCCTCAAGGAGTGTCTGTGCCTTTTCGAAGTCGCTGGTGAGGCGTTCCGTTGTGGCTTCCACCGCTGCATTGACTTTGTTTTCTAGCTTCTGCGGAAAGGTTTCGACTTCCTCCCGCAGCCGTGATATCTCAGATTCTTTTTCCGACACTGCTTTTTCGCGCGCTTCAATTTCAATATTGCGCTGATTGAGTTCTTGTTCGAAATCTTTGCGCTTCTGCTCGATTTCCTTTTCAAGTGTCCGGAGCTCGTCATCGAGCGCGTTTTTCCGCAGCTCTTGTTCCCGGGCAAATGCATATTCGTATTCTTCATTTTCGCGCTGGCGCTGCTTTTTTATTGCCTCTGCCTGATCTTTGGTCGCCAGTTCCTGCCCATATTTCTCCTTGTTCCATTTTGTGCGTGCTTCTTGGATCTCTTCTTCGAAAACGGAACGCTGGATTTCCATTTCACGCTCGAACGTTTCCTTTTTTTCCTGTTGGGCTTCAATGAGCGCAGCGAGGTCGGATGCGGCGGTTTCAATTTCGTATAAGGTATCGAGCTCTTCCTTCTTTTCTTTGACGGCCGTTTGGATCTTACGATACGTATCGATTTCCTGTTCAAACTTTTCGGCAAGCGTGGTTAGCTCGCGGCCGATATCTCCTTTCAGCTTGTAAAGCCGCTGCAGCGGATCCTGAGATACCTGGGAATCAGCGGTAGCTTCGGCCAATTGCTTTTCGATTTGTTTGCGGGCTTTTTCAGCATTAAGGACTTCCTTTTCTTGCTTTTGCAGCCGTTTTTTAGTGGCCAGATACGCTTCGAGCATCTCCTTTTTGGTGTTGGCCATTGAAACATTGGTAGTATCATTTTGTTCGCTCATGTTAAAAATCCTTGGTTGTTACTGGTGCATTTATTATATTGAAACCGCCCGTTCGCCGTACTCACTTGATTACCGGGACGGTGGGGGATGATTTCTCCCGGGCGATACTCCCCGGGAGTAACTCCGCATCGCTGTGCGATATGCAGTTGCTGTGTGCCCGCAGGGCGTGCAGTTTCTGCCTGGGGAAGGTCGCCCAGGCAGAAGTCTCTTTCGTCCAGGTGTTGTCAAACAAGTGAAGTGAGTGGGCGGTTAAATTTGATTTTAAGCTCATTTATTTTTCTAATTTATTGCGAAATCGATTTACTTCTGCAAGGATTTCCGCCTTCTTTTTCAATGTTCGGTTCAGCAGGAAAAACACACGCTCATCGTCCAGGCCATAGGAATACGCATATCGGAATACATGGCGGAAGCCCCTAAGTTCATCCAACGTCTCATAGCATTTATCGGTCGTTATCAAAGCCGGCCGCACCCCGTTGATCGTTAGCCGCATTCGTTTCAAAAGTTGGATGTGGTATCCTGCGACGTCTTCGATGGAATTTTCCCAGAATGCTGCGATTAGCTTGAAAAGATCTTCATAGGCGGAATAAAGGTTGTGCAGCCAGTATCCGATGCTTTCAACCAGTTCGGGGGTAACATTTTCCTTTTCACTCTTTGAAGCCTTTTCTCCCAGTCGGGCATATATTTCTTCGATTATTTCTTTTTGGAGATCAAATTCACTTAAAAACAGGATCAGTGCGTCGGAGGATGCCATTGCGTGCCTTTCCTGCGGACGGTGTCTGCCAGCCGGCTTTCCTCCAGCCGCAGCACATCAACATTCCGTTCTAGAAGCCCCGACAAGTCAGCTACAAATCGATAGTGATCCGTGGGGGGCAATCCGGATATGCCGATGTCGAGGTCCGAACCTTTCTGAAATTGTCCGGGTGTCTGGATAGATCCGAAAATATACAGCTCATTCCAACGATATTTTTTTGAAAGGTGTTTTAAAGCTGCGTCGAGTTCTACCAGGGTCTTTTTCCGGATGGCTTCGCGCCAGCGTTGCTGTTTTTGTCGGGCTTTGAGCCAAATTTTCATTTTTTACAAAGGAGATTCTATGCTTTGAATCACATGATTCATTAGTTTCAGATATTCAGATAGTCTCCCATATATTTCATTGAATTGCTTCTGATTATAGATATGGGATAGCCTATTTCGATCGTTTATCATTTCAAGGAGGATTTCGTGCTGATTTTGATCAGTTTAATTCGTCACGTACAGTTCTTTCAATGTCATTTTAGGAGAGACTGCGTTGATGCCATGAATTTCAAATAGAAATGATTTCATGGTTTTCCAGAAGAGCTCAACGCATACTTCAAATTTCTGAATCTGCCCACTTTTAAAGGTATCCAATTCGATCCCTTCATAGCGGGATAAATCTACCCCAAGAGATACATTAAAAGTTGATATGGCTTTTTTTAATGAATTGAGTCTATGTTCAAATTTTCGGGTTTGTTCCATATCTCAATCTGCTTAAGGGCTGTTTTTTTGAAACTATTGTCTACATTGCTAAAGTCAATTATATCAACCTTCAGGGGTACAATTGATTCGTCTAGGGCATTGCGGATTTGGTGATATATTTTATGAGATAAATTTTTTCTCGACCACAAACCAATATCAACATCTGCAGTTGGGAGATGAAAGGCGGAGGATCTGGAACCGAAAAGAAAGACAAAAACCTCTTTTTTATCTATCTTTGATAGGACGATCCTTTTAATGATATCAAGATAAGTATCGGTCATTTGTATTTGTTGACACCGATGAGTAAGGCGCGTTGGGACATTGTGTTTGGCATACCTCCGGCTTTTCGGGGACATCCGAGTTTAAATGATAACGCTCTGTTATTATTAATACTTATAAGATAAAGGGGTTGCTTACCAAATGTGTAAAACCTTTGCTTTTGAAATTCCGGTTGCTGCTAAGGCATTGATTTGTTCTTGCTGTGTTCCGCAAAATAAGATTGCAAGATCAAAAAAGCCGGGATCAAAGGTTTGAAGCTCCTGGACATCGATACAGTGACCCATCACAAGAAAATTAATATTATTATCTGTGATAATCGATTGAATCAGGTCGCGAATTTGTTCGGGTCCAACTAAAATAGTACGAACCTGGTCTTGAAATTCAATCTGATTTAATTTTCCTAAAAGTCCGTTTCGTATGCGGTTGTACTCGTTAAGTCTTTCGATGACAAATCTAACGGCAAGCTTTGATTTTGTCTCTATGCCTGTGGGTGTGATCAGGTAGGCGTAACCCGATTTGTGGGGGTTTTTTTTAAAATTGTCGAGCTTCACCATGCCCTTGGCTAATAGACTTCTAAGGGCGTAATTGACTTGACCAAGGCTTATTCCGGTTAAAATGGCCAGCTGGCGCTGGGAAGTAATTTTTTGGCTTTCCAGAGCGTCTAAGATTTTGAAATCTCTATCTGAATAAGCCATGGCACCAGTCTCCTGGGGATGGGAGGAGCGAGGTTGATAAAAAATGGTACCTAATGCATTTCCGCTAAAATCAACAATCTTTCTATGTGGATGCTGGTGTTCAATTTTGAACATTATCTTAAAACAAATTTGGATGTCAATACCAAAATAAAGCCAAACGATTCAAAGCCGGTTGGGGTATTGATCATTTGGCCAAAGTCTTGTTCGACTAATTGTCAAAAGCGTTTGCTCTGTTTTTATCGATTCTGCCTTTTTTTTAGCAAAGGTCAAGCCTATTTTTTCACCCATAAAATGCCTATACAAAATGGGGAGTGGTGGCTGACTATTTTTTCAATTGCCCCAGGTCGCTTTTGAATTCGGCCGGCATCAGATCCGAGGTAAACGAATACAGCTCAGACCAATGGCCCACCGTTTGGGCCACATCGCGAGTCCAAGGCGAAAAGCGATAATTCCAATAGGAACTCGATTCATAGGTCGTAAACATCCGTAGCGGAATGCGGACAAAAACCCCTTTGTCATGATAACCTCGATTGTAAGGATCACTAAAAACATCCGTGTCGGTGAAACTCAGCCAGGCCCCAAAAACAAAACCGGTTTCATACTCCCGACTCACCTGAAACCGCCATCCGATATCGCCGCCTAAAAAACGGCCGTATTTGACATTGAATGTGATCTCAAAAGGACGGAAATGATAATAAAGGTTGCCTAAAACCGAATAGCGGTCAACATCCATGAGCTCAAAATTGGTTTCCGGCACCCTTTTCTTAACCCAATCGCTCTCGATGCCGATAGCCAGATTCCCATCCCCCGGGTATGTGAGCAGCTCTCCCCCTATTCCCGCGTACATTAATTCAAGATACCCGCCGCTGAGCCGGGCAAAGGTTTTTTTCGATAATCGGAAAACCTGATCGAAAACCAAACGCTGCACGGTGGGTTCCTCGCCCTTAAATTTCCAGGCATCCGCACGCACGGCATCGGCAGGGGCGTCGTTGCTCGAACTGATATCGGAGTAAAAAGGAATAATATAACGGGCACCGGCCGCAGCCCCTTTCCATAAATCGGCGGTAAGAAAGGGGGCAATTCCAATTCGGGCTTTAAAGACACCCGAAGGATCGTTCAACCAAGTGTCAAAAACCGGCTTAATCCCAAAACCATAATCAAATTTATTCCTGGTATCAACTTTGGTAAAATTCCCGTCGGATGTATCATGGCTTTTTTTTGGAATTTCAATTTCAACAAATTCATAGAAAATACTCTCAGGAATCTGCCCCAACAGATAATCTTCAAGATGTTCGGGTCGCACGGAAATTTTCAGCAATCTGATTTTACGGCGCTTGATGATAACTGTGATGCGTCGCGTTTCAGCGGGTGAATAAAAAAGAAGCATCCTCAACACCCGCCCGGCGGCCTTCTGATTTGAAATATACTTATTGTTTTCAAATTCGGCCGCTAATATTTTACCATCCGAATAAACAGCCACATCCTTAAACCCCGCTTTTTGAATTTGCCCCTGGATTTGCTCCAGCATCCGTTGCGTGTCTCTCTCCTTAAAAGATCGGCGATCTTCAGGACCCCAGAAGGCCGGATCGGGTCGTTTATGGGAGATAGGTTTACCCGGTTTGAAATGCACGTGAGCCATGAGTCCAAGGGTGTCGCCGCGTTGATAAGAAAGCCCCAGGTCGAGACCCGGTAGAACTTTCCATCTGAGACCGACATTGAAGGGTGATTTGGCCCCTTCCGGAACGCCTCTAACGGATGACTTGTCTTTCTCATATTCGATGGGATTGTACTCGGCCATAAGATGAACCTTATGGTTGAGGGCCCATTCGATGCCGCCCCAAAGACCATAGCCGCCGGTACCAATTCCATCGGGTATCAACTGGTCTGATTTTATGTCTTCAAGAGGACCTGCGCTATCGGTAATAGAAATCGGCCCTTTTAACCGTTTGGATCCAAGTCCGATGGTAAAATCAAACGGATAGATTTGACGGCTCATGACAACGTATTCGGCCGGGAAAAGGGCTGTGCCCCAAAAGTCATGAACGCCGACGGCCACCGCCGGAAATTTTTTTGATTCCGGTATAATCTGATACTTAATATCAAAGGCTTTATCTTTATTTGCACCGTATGCGCCTCCTCCTAAAGATGTGGATATATTTGTGATTTCAGTGAAACGGCCGGTAAATTCCAAGCCTGGGAAAACCCCCAAACCACCGCCTATCAACCATCGATACGGATCTGCCTGGGCATGACCGAGCCGCATCTCGCCGTCTTCCAGCACGCGGGCCGTAGGAATCTCCATCAGTCCCGTGCCGGCCCAGTTGGCAGAATTGTTAAACGGGCGGTCGTCTGCGGAAGCATTTCCCGCAGGCGACATCAACATCACGGTCACATAGATTGCAGCGATTATCAAATGCCTCTCGCCCCAGTACCATCTGCCGGAGCTACGGGGCAGGCGGAGGCGCAGAGTTTTTTTGGTAGAATTCCTGAGAGAGAAATTCTCCCAAAACCGCAATGCTTCGCATTTAATTATTGATGATATTTGATTCAAATCCAAAGATGGCCCCCTAATGGTTTAGTGAACTCTTGGTGCTGTGTGAGAGACAGATATTGACATACGGTGGAAATCTTTATAAATATCGCCTGTGCCTGTAACTTAGATCAAGAAGAAAGTCAATATTGACGGTCTCGTAATAAGGCCAACTTCTGCGTTGTGCTGCATTTCGTAATCAATCAACGTACGACAAGTACGCCTCATGATTACAAAATTTGCACGCCTTGTATATGAACCTTTTTACTTAACCATCTAATGTTGAATTGGCGATTTTTTACAAAACCATCAATATTAGGGCTATAACAACTCACAGTGCCTACAATGAGCAAAGATAATGGACGGTGCAATGAGAAAAATTGAATCGTTATCTATGGCCGGATTTGCAGCTTTTCTGATCTTTTCGCTGACCAGCTGTGCCACCCACCACATCAGCCTCGATTTAATCGAATATGTCAATCAAGGTATTTCGGGTGCAGCGCCATTGGAAAAGAAAGCCATTGCCCGGATGGCTGCTGTAACCGGAAAAAATTTCACTTCGGTAAAGGCAATTCAATCGACCTTAAAAGATGAAGTCATCCCCACGTATAAACGCTATGTGGTTGTTTTAAAAATCATCAAACCCGAAACCGACGAGGTGAGGCAATTACATGCTATGTCGATCCGCAGTGCCGAACTGACTTTGGAAGGATTTAAGACCAAACTACTCGGTATCGAAAAAATGGATGCTCATATTATCAGGGAAGGTAATTCCAAAATAATAAAAGCGCAGAAGGAAGGTGAAAAATGGCGCCAGGCACTGTTTGAGAACTATAAAAAATACAATGCAGGCCAGGAAGGAAAGCTATCTGCTTTCGACAAAGTTGTCAATCGTATTAACCAATTGCTCATCTGGATGTGGGAATAAAAAATGATGAAACGACCTCGAATACTATTGCTAGTGGGATTAATCACGTTTGCCATTACTTTTTTCAGCCCCCCATTGATTGGAGCGCAACAGGGCCTTTCGCCGGCTCAGATACAGCAGCTGATTCAATCCGGAAAACTAACCCCGGGGCAAATCCGACAGCTCCAAAAATCCGGCCAGCTGACACCGGAACAACTGCAAAAAACAGATAAACCTACCGAACCCGGCACCCTTTCGCCCGCTGAAATCGAAGCCGGCCGAAGATTTCTGGAAAAGAAGAAAAAGGAGCGTCAGGGGAAGGTTCAAAATTCCGTCTTTCTGCGCGGCAATGTTCTGCGCCCGGGTCAGTATGAATACAAACCGGGTATGCGGGTTCTGGATCTTTTACCTGACCGGGAAAGCCTGAATGAAAATACCTTTTTTGAATATGCGATGGTAAAGAGATACCAAATTGATGAAAAAAAGGCGGCGAAGGTATCGATCGAATCATTTACCGAAGCGGGCGAAAAGATTCAGATGATTCCCTTTGATCTTGGCAGGCTTCTTTTTTACAAAGACGAGACCCAAAACATTCTCCTAATGCCCAGAGATGAAATATATGTTTACAGCAAAAATATGATGGAAGTCGAGGTGCTGCCTGATATCGAGAAAGCTTTAGAAACACCAACACCCGAAGTCCTCCAGATATTTGGTCATAAATTTTTTAGAGGTGTCCCCAGCACTTTTGCTCCCATCGAAACAATTCCGATTTCAAATGATTACATTATCGGCAGCGGGGATGAGATCAATGTTTTTATGTGGGGTCGCCTCGATGCAACGCACAGCCTGGAAGTTGACAAACAAGGCATTATCAGTTTCCCCAAGATCGGTCCTTTGCGTGTTGGCGGTTTGAACTTTGGAGAAGTCAAAGAACTCATCCGTCGCAAAACCGAGGCCATCACCGGTGTTAATACCCACGTTTCCCTGGGAAAATTGCGCACGATTCAAGTGTTTCTTTTGGGCGAGGTTAAAAATCCGGGCGTATACACCATCAGTTCTTTGTCCACGGTTACCAATGCCCTGTTGTCTTCGGGTGGTCCCACAAACTTAGGATCTCTGCGCAAAATTCAAATCAAGCGCAAGGGAAAGAAAGTCGCCGTCATTGATTTTTATGATCTTTTGCTGAAAGGAGACAATTCGGCGGATGCCCAACTTATGCCCGGTGACGTGGTTTTTGTGCCCCAGGTTGGCCCCATGGTTTCTGTTACCGGGAACGTTAATCGACCGGCCATCTATGAGCTCAAAGACAACAAGACCCTTCCCTTTGCTCTTGCTCTGGCGGCCAATTTAAAACCGAGCGCTTATAACCAACGGATTCAGATCGAACGCTCCTTCCAAAACCGGTTCCAGATTGTGCTCGATATTTCATATGCCGAACTGCAGCAAAAAATGCCTTTTATGCTGCAGGATGGGGACCTGGTCAGGGTATTCCCCATTCTTGCACAACCCGCAAATGCCGTCTATTTGTACGGCAATGTCCAGCGACCGGGACAATATGCTTATAAATCCGGGCTGCGTATACTGGATATTGTACCAAACCTCAAAAGCCTCAAAAAAAATACTAACTTTGATTATGCGCTTATTAAACGGTATCGAATCGAAGATATGACACCGGAGTTGATTCCTTTTGATCTGGGTGGTCTTCTCATCCAAAACGATCAGATGCAAAACATACAGCTCATGCCCCTTGATGAAATTCACGTTTTCAATAAGTACATGTTCAAAGATCGCGAGTACGCCGATATCCAGGGCGAGGTTCGCAAACCCGGCCGATATTACATCGATGAAATGCGTATCAAAGACCTGATTCTCAAAGCCGGCGATCTTACCGATTCGGCTTATCTGCAAAAAGGCGAGCTCATTCGGACGAAAAAAGACCAGAGCAAAGTAACGCTCTACTTCAACATATCGGCCGCCCTCTCCGGTAATCCCCAGCACAACCTGTTGCTTCAAGACAAAGATCGGATGATCGTCCATTCCATTTGGGAGAAGGAATTTAAGGCTTTTGTGACCATCGACGGCGAGGTTAAAAAAGTGGGGCAATATGTTTTGACGGATAGCATGCGCCTGAAAGACCTCTTTTTTAGGGCCGGCCTATTTACGCGTGATGTTTATATGGAACTGGGGCATCTTTACCGCACGGACTGGCGGACTAAGGAAGTCACCATCCATACCTTCAACCCTGAAAAAGCTCTGGCCGGGGATACGATACACAATCTCTTGATTGAAGATTTAGACAGTGTTTTTATCCACAGCATATGGGAATTCAGGGAAAAATATACCGTATCCATCAAGGGCCAGATCCGTAACCCCGGCGATTATCCCTATGCCAGCAATATGACCGTCAAAGATCTCCTTCTCGTGGCCGGCAACGTCAAAGGAGGCGCCTACCTGGATGCCGCTGAATTGGTCCGTTACGATATCATCGATGGCAAAAAAGTCCAAACCTCCATTGTTAATTTTAATGTCGATTTAGCTCTTAAAAAAGATCCTTCCCATAACTTAACATTGGCCCCGCTTGATGTTATCACCGTTAAAGAAATTCCGGAGTGGTTGGAAAAGAAAAGAAGTGTCACGGTCACCGGCGAAGTCTTCTTTCCCGGCACTTATCAAATTAGAAAGGATGAACGCCTGAGCAGTATCATTGAACGTGCCGGCGGTCACACCGAAGAGGCCTATTTGCGCGGCGCCGTATTCACCCGCGAATCGGTGAGAAAAATCCAACAAGAACGCATGGATGACCTGCTAACAAAAATGGAGATTCAAATAGCAAGAGAGGGCAGCTCTGAAATCCAGGCGGCTCTTTCTGCAGAAGATCTCGCGGCCCGGCAGCAGGGACTCACAGGTATGCAAATGCTCATAGAAAAACTTAAAGCCAGCAAAGCATCGGGTCGAGTGGTTGTCGCACTGCTGCCCCCAAAAACCTTGCGAAGGACCAAATATGATCTTTTATTGGAGAACGGCGATGCCATTCACGTTCCGCACAAAATTAACACCATCAATATACTTGGCGCGGTGTATAACCCAACGACGCTGATATTGGATGAGGATCGACCGAATTTGAAATACTACTTGGCTCAAGTCGGAGGCCCAACTGAAAATGCGGAAGAAAAGCATATGTACATTATTCGCGCCGACGGCACCGTCAGCAGCAAACAGCGGGGAACCTGGACCGGCGCCTCATGGAGTCAGGAAAAAAAGCGATGGGGCTTTTGGGATAAATTTGAAGCTACAAAGCTGTATCCGGGGGATACGGTACTGGTACCTGAAAAGGTTGCCCGGCCGGCCGTTTTGCGAGATTTAAAAGATATCAGCCAAATTCTTTATCAAATCGCGGTGACCGCCGGAATCACCTTTACGCAGATATTTTAATCTCGGGCTGAACCACTGGCACAAGCCGGAAGTCATTAGACGCCCGCCTTAAGACCGGACGCTGGACTGACAAGTTGATGGAGGTGGTGGTCGGAAAAAGGCTAAAAGCAAGGGGACCCGAAATTAACCGCTTGACCCGTGAGGCCGTCTAATTGGCGGCCTCGGCCAATTAGACCAAAGAACAGTGCCATCGGTTTGTGGAAAGCTATGGGTGCTAAATATTTTACCAGAAGAGGAAGGAGGATCGAACATGTCGATTTTAGAAATTAAATCGGCGGCCGACTGTCGTTATGATCTGCTTGCGCTGGGCGAAATCATGCTGCGCCTGGACCCCGGCGACAGCCGCATTCACACGACCCGATCCTTCCGTGTCTGGGAAGGGGGTGGTGAATACAATGTCGCCCGTGGACTACGCAAATGTTTTGGAATGCGAACGGCGGTGGTCACTGCCCTTGCGGACAATGCCGTCGGAAGACTGGTAGAAGATTTCATTTTGCAGGGAGGGGTGGATGTCTCTTTTGTCAAGTGGGTTCCATTCGACGGCATAGGCCGAACTGTGCGCAATGGATTGAATTTCACCGAAAGAGGGTATGGGTGTCGTGGCGCCTTGGGTGTCTCGGACAGAGGAAACACCGCCGTATCCCAACTCAGAAAAGGAGACATCGACTGGGAAGACATCTTTGGCCGACATGGCGTAAGGTGGTTTCATACCGGCGGTATTTTTGCCGCCTTATCCGAAACCACTCCCGACGTGATCGAGGAGGCCATGGCTGCGGCCCATAAATACGGCACAATCATTTCATACGACCTCAACTACCGTCCTTCATTATGGCAGGACATCGGCGGCCAAAAAAAAGCTCAGGAAGTCAACCGGCGATTGGCCCAATATGTTGACGTTATGCTTGGAAATGAGGAAGACTTTACCGTTTGTTTGGGATTTGCAGTGGGTGGGCTGGATGAAAACCTGTCCTCCCTTGACGTATCCAATTTCAAAAAAATGATCCTGGTTGCGGTCAAAGAGTTTCCGAATTTCAAGGCAACCGGCACAACGCTTCGCACCGTCAAATCTGCCAGTCTAAACGATTGGGGGGCTATTTGTTGGGTGGATGGGGAATTTTACGAAGCACCTTTGAGGGAAAATCTGGAAATCCTGGACCGTGTCGGCGGTGGGGATAGTTTTGCCTCCGGCCTTATCTATGGTTTCCTGACCTCTGATGATCCGCAAATCGCCGTGAATTACGGCACAGCACATGGTGCCCTGGCCATGACGACTCCCGGCGACACCTCGATGGCGACTGTCAACGAGGTTGAGAAGATCATGGCCGGCAAAGGCGCCCGCGTGGTCCGCTGACCGGGCCCGATGGTTAATCCGCCGAAGGCGGGCTCAGCCAGCTAATCTACTACTGCAAAATGTTACTTTTAACCCATTCCCGGCCTTGTCCACTTTTCAAAAACTTTTCCCTTTTCATTGCCTCGCTACGAGTGGAAAATCCCTCAGAATATAAAAACCGCCAGGGTCCTTTTTGTTTATGAGTATATCTCATAGATCCTGTCTCATGAGTATTGTGACGTTTTAATCGACTCACCAAATCTGATGTTTGACCTTTATAAAGTTTGCCAGTTGTTTCGTTTTGAATGATGTAAACCCAAAAAGGCATGATAGAAAAGGCCGGGATTTAACCGGCCTTGATTGCTGGCTCCCCAGCACGGACTCGAACCGCGGACCCGATGGTTAACAGCCATCTGCTCTGCCAACTGAGCTACTGGGGAATAAAAAATCAGTTTTTAGATCTTTAACGGCGTAAATTAATCAATACTCCGGCAACACGATGGTTAATCCGCCGGAGGCGGACTCTGCCAACTGAGCTACTGGGGAATAAAAAATCAGTTTTTAGATCTTTAACGGC
>CAZHAH010000129.1:0-17039 GCA_964530095.1 uncultured Desulfobacteraceae bacterium
AATTATGCCGAAGGTGTCAGATGATCTTCCCAGAGGTAAGGGGTCCTGAAATTACGCGTCTAATAATTGTCGTTGCAACAGGGAGTGCATGTCACGACGTCCATCCACAATCAGCAGAACATAGATGTTCATATCCATGACTCGGTAAATGATACGGTAAGGTTTGAAAAAGATTTCGCGGTATTCTCGAATCCCCAGCTCCAGCAGTTCTTTTGGATAGACACCTCGCTCGGGGAATTCGGATAACGCGGAGAAGGCTTTCTCGATTTGTTCTAAAACAAAGAAGTTTACTCGGCACTGTGTACGATGTTTGTGGTTTCGGGTTTCTGATTAATGTCGAAGTCGTTACCGATATGGTCATAAATTGAGTTGGGTTGCAGATATCAAATGCAGGGTAAAGTGCAAATCACCAGCCAGAATGGCTCGCAGCGGAATTCTGGTCAAAATTCCGAGCCGGTTATGCTGCCTGTAGTTTCCGAACGTGCAGGATTTCCTTATCTTGCATCAGGCGCATGTCCTCGCTGTTAAGAGTAACTACTGCTATAGTATCGCCTTGTCCAGTTATGAATTCTACCTCAAAGGACTCTCCACCTTTGTAGCAGTGTACAACAGCACCGATGTCCCCTTGCTTGAGGCCATGCTCAGAAAGATCCCGGGAAAGAACGATGGTGTCCAGTTCTTTTATCATTTTCGTCTCCTTTCAAGTATCAGCTTTTAAAGCGGGATATGCTGTCACAAATCGCGGTCGCTCACCGTGTGACTCTACCACCCAAACAGTACGTAGTCGTACCCTGGTTCCGATAGGCGTGACAAGATCCCCATCAATAATATACTTGGTCCCGTAACTGGAGGTAACTTCTTGGCTTACTCCTTCAGATTTGGCAATCAGTAGCAAGGCATCTGCTAACTGATCGGCATTTTCTTCTGTATAGCCGAGCGACCGAAAGTATCTTGCTTTTGCCTTTCCGACCGCATGTATTTCAGATAACAGGTAATTGTTCAGTTTCTGCTTTGGAACATAAGCCTTTTCGTAATTCGGAAGATTCATTTTAATAGAATGTCAACATCCCTTTGGTCGAATCCTCTCGCCTGCAATGATTATATGGTTTTTTTCTTGGATATTACCTTTAATTGTTTTCTGGACAACATGCATTATTGGTTATCCGGCACATATTGGAATTTTATCAGTTGTAAATTTCGGCTTTTAGGGCATTTATCTTGCCAATATCACAAAATGATTAAAAATTCAAAATCAAGGAATTCTGTCGATTTGAATTTCAAAAATTTGGAACCCTCCGGGATTTCCAATTTCACGACATCTTCCCCCCCTAGGCTGGATTTAGATACAAGAAGATTCGGTTTTCTTCTCCAAGCGGTTAGGCAACCTGATTGTATCGGAATTTCCTTTTTAGACACGGATTCCACGGATGGCCACGGATTAGGTTAATGTAATCTGTGTCTTTTTTTCAAGCCGTTAAGGTGCAAATCCGTATCAAAAGTTAAATAAGTTCGCCCGGAGAACGTTATGTTCTGATTTACGTATTTGAATAATTTAATAACTCAAAATTGATATCTTGGATTACGTACAATATGGAGAATGATGTTGACTTTATTTAATGATTGGGCTCACATCCTAGCGAATCGCAAAGCCAGCACCCAAAAGTTGCAGGTGCTAAAAGGAAATTGAGATATTATGAGTGAATATCAATACTTTGAATTTCAGGCCATTGATAAACCTTTAAGTAAAAAAGATATCCAGATGTTAAGAAATTTATCTTCAAGGGCTCAGATAACGCCCACCACTTTTATTAACACCTACAATTGGGGTGATTTTAAAGGTGATCCAAAAGCATTGATGGGAAAATATTTTGATGCTTTTCTCTATGTCGCCAATTGGGGAACGCATTGGTTCATGCTAAGAGTTCCTCATAGATTGATCAATGTCGATGCGGCCCAAAATTACTGTATCGGAGAAAGCGCAACCATTCACGAAAAAGGGGATTATCTGATTTTTGAGTTTCATTCCGAAACCGATGATTTTGAATGAGAGGAGGGCGAAGGTTGGCTTTCTTCGCTAATTTCAATACGTTCGGACATCATTCATGGAGATTACCGCTGTTTGTATCTTGCCTGGCTTTTTTGTGCGCAAATGGGTGAAATTGGTGATAATGAGTTTGAACCGGTGGTTCCGTCGAATTTGGGTAATTTGAACGCGCCGCTTAAAAGTTTTACCGATTTCTTGCGGATCGATAGCGACCTTATCACAGTTGCCGAAGAAAATAGTGCTTCAATGGATAATAGAATTAAATATCAAAAAAAGTTGAAATCCTGGATCAAGTCTTTTTCTGAAAAGGGCAAAGATGAAATTCTGTTCCGACTTATCAAAGACCATGATCCTCATCTGGGAGCTGAGTTAAGGCAGCAATTTCAACAGACAGTCTTGTTCGAAGACAGAAATGCAATGCCCCAAAAGCCTCGCACTGTCGGGGACCTGCTGGAAAAAGCCGAGGCCTATGCCATAGAAAGGAAACGACGGATAGCTGAACAAAAGGCCAAAGAACGGGCTCGTAAAAACCGACAAAAGGCGACGGCTCGCAAAAAATACCTGAATGAACTTGAAAAACGTGAAGATGAGGTCTGGAAAAAAGTAAATGATCTCATTCAAACACTGCGGCCGGTAGATTATGATGAAGCCGTTAAATTACTTGTTGATCTGCGCGATCTTAACAAAGAGATCGATAATGACCTGATATTTAAAGATAAAATGAGAAGGATTTACGAAAAACACCACCGAAAATCAAGTTTTATCGGGCGGTTGAAAAAGAACGGATTGGATTTAAAATAACGAAAAAATGGCGGAAGGAAACGAAACATGCCTGCTCAATTCAAACACGTTTATCAATTTAAAGTCACTTTAAAAAATATCCGGCCGCCCATATGGCGCCGGATTCAGGTGCCTGAAAGCTACAGCTTCTGGGATCTGCATGTCGCCATTCAGGATGCCATGGGATGGCTGGGCTACCACTTGCATGCTTTTGAAATTTTCAATCCCAAAAAAGGGATAAAAGAAGAAATCGGTATCCCCGACGAAGAGTGGGGATTGGCTGATGTCGAAATGCATGCCGGCTGGGAGAAAAGGATTTCAAGGTATTTCACATCGGAGAATAACAAAGCGTCTTATACCTATGATTTCGGAGACGACTGGCGTCATGCGGTGGTGCTGGAAAAAATTCTTCCGAAGGACAAAGATACAACCTATCCGCTTTGCATAAAAGGCAAGCGCGCCTGTCCGCCTGAAGATTGCGGCGGTGTCTGGGGTTATCAGGATTTGCTTGAGATTCTTTCAGATCCTGACGATGAACGGTACGACGAATGGATGGAATGGCTTGGCGGCGGGTTTGATCCGGAGCATTTTGATATTGATGAGATTCAATTTGGAGATCCCGATGCGCGATTAAAATATATCTTAGAGGATGACGACGACTTGGACGATACCGATTTGCCTTTAAACGAAGATGATATCTTCGGCTCGCTGCGAGTCCTGCAGCGTGAAGAAATGCATGCCATCTGGGAAAAGGCCAAAAACTTTGAGCTGGAGGAGCTCGATCCGGAGGAAAAACGGATCGCAAAGATCATGCTGGATCATCAGGATGAATTCTTTAACGATTTCGAGTTCTCCGACGTGACGGCCGATCGTGAATATGATCCGGAGACAGAGGCGAATCCCTTTTTGCACATTTACATCCATTCCGTCATTGAAACCCAATTAGAGACCAAAGATCCGATTGAAGCCTTGCAGTTTTACAATGCCATACGTCAGAAAAAATACCCCCACCATGATACGCTGCATCTATTGGGTGCCATTCTGGCGCCCTTAATGTTTGCCACGCTGCAAACGAAAACGCCCTTTCAAATAGATATTTACAAGAAATTGCTTACAAAATATAAAAAACGACGACCTGACAAGATCTTTGATCTGCTGGAGAAGGAACCGCTGTTGCCTATTTCTGATTAATCGATACGGGCCTCTTTTTTATTATTAGTTCAGCGCAGACGCTGAGGACGCTGAGGACGCTGAGGGAATGTGTTCTTTTACCTGGCAGGCCGAAGGTTCCGGGACCTCTGGTCTCGGAAGAGACGACAGCCAGGTAAAAATCCCGGCCTTCGGCAAAGTAATTAGTCTAATCGTTTGCGGGAATATTAGGGAAGATAACAGTAATCAAAAAGCAGGAAAATGAAAGAAATTATTTCACGAGTCGTTTTTTACGAATCGGTATTTACCCCGTTAAATTCATTTCAATGACAGCGAAGCGTATTTCACTGGGGTCTCCCGATTCGTAAAAAGAAAATTCTCAGCGTACTCGCGCCGTCGCCAAAGCGGCTTTGGCGCGTCGGTGACTGCGACTCTGCGGTGAACTGTTACCTTTTTTAATATTAACAGATTGCCCGCCGTAATCGCTGTTACCCCCCTATCATAAATACAATACCCGCAACCAACCATCCTAAAAGATCCCTTGACAAAACCCAAGCGGCTGCTTGATAAGAATTTAAATTTTAGTGCTGAAAACTGATATAGGGAGCTGAGAGATGGAAATAAATGAACCTGAAAAGACAATTCGAGCGGTATTGGATTCATGTGCCGACTGTGATGTGTGCCGCTTTCTCATGGATTCATCCTGTCCTTTATTCCCCGAACTTTACAGGCTTTTTGACAAGGAAATCGAGGGCGGAGAAACGATCACCGCAGATGAGCTGCGGGATTTGGTCGACTTATGCAATTTTTGTGCGTTGTGCCCTTGCCCCAATATCCGGTCCGATGTCATCCGTGCCAAGACCCAATTCATCGACCGCGACGGCCTGAAATTCGGTGTGCGTACGTTGGAGGATGTTGAACGCGTCGGAAGATTTTGCGGTACCTTCCCCAAACTGGCCAACAGGCTATTCCGGTACAGGTGGAGTGACCGCTTTCTCAAAAAAACGATGGGGATCCATGAAAGGCGAGCCATTCCACAATTCCCGGATCAAAGTTTTCTATCATGGGCTAAAATGAACGGGTTGAAAACCAAATCGGCGCACGGTGCCAAACGAAAAGTCGCCTACTTTGCCGGCTGCACCGCTCGATACCTCTTCCCGGACGTCCCCAGAGCAGCGGTTGAGATTCTTAAAAACAGCGGCATCGAGGTCTATTACCCGGAGCAAAAATGCTGCGGCATGCCGACCATGCTTGAGGGGGATCGGCAATTAACGCTCGATTTCGTTCGTTTCAATGTTGAACGTCTGAATGAGGTGGTGCAAGACGGCTATGATATCGTCTGTTCGTGCCCGACCTGTGGATACATGCTGAGAAATGTTTTAAGTGAAAGGGCCTATTATTCTCAGGAATATCAGGCGTCGCTGGGAGCAGATGAAACCCACATGATTATCCCGGCCCGCTCAGGTTCAACAAACCCCGTGGGGCAAGAATTCGTGCGACTGCAAAAATCAATTTTTAAAAATATCCTCAAAGACGACGGTTACTTCTCATCCATCAGTCCTCTCAAACGGTTACGGGTGGCGCAAAACACCTACGACCTGGGAGAATACCTGCTTGAACGATTTAAATCAGACGATTTGCAGGCCGATTTTGCACCGGTAGCCGGGCGCATGGTCTATTATCCGCCCTGTCATTTGCGCGAGCAGAACATCGGCCGGTCCTATCTGGATCTGTTGGGGCGGATTCCCGGCATCGAATTAGACCCGATCGACGGATCCCTCCATTGTTGCGGCATGGCGGGGATTATGGGCTTTAAGCGGGAATTCCATCGATCTTCGATCAAAATGGGCAGCCCCTTAATGGCCAAAATCAAGGCCCTGAATCCGGACAAACTGGTGACGGACTGTCTGAGTTGTCGACTGCAATTCAACCAGATGACCCCTTACAAGGTTTATCATCCGATTGAGATCTTAAAAGAAGCCTTTGCCGACCATTAAACGGAACTTTTCTTTCTTATGCATGCTTAAACACGGATTCCACGGATGGTCACAGCAAAAGTTTGGTCTCAATGACCTAACTTTACCTAACTTCGATAGTTATGCCGAATTGAGGTGTCCCGGGCCTCTTTGCAAATGCCCATCAGCATTTGAAATGGCGTACTTTTTGTGCAAACCGCCTGATATCCCGGTCCGATTTTTGCGCACCATAGCGTAGGCGAATATAGGCTTCGGTGATGCCTTCGATATCGCATTTTAGCTCCGGTCGATTCGTAATTGTCGCAGCCGCATAATCAAGGGGGCCCTGGGCAGGTGGTTTGGGTATTCCCGCCTGGGTCATTTTGGCGCAATATTTTTGGTAGATACGCAGGATTTCGTCTCTGGGGGAGGGCGGCTTCTTAATCAACCACAGGGCCAGGATAAACATCATTATACCCACCAATAATAACACCACCAAAAAGAATTTGAGATACTGCTGCCACGAATCTGTTTTAAGGCCTAATCGTTTTAAGAATGTTTTCTGGCTTTGAAACGAATAACCGATGATTTTACGACTCCAGAAGCTGTTCAGTGCGTCCCATCCCAAAAAAAGTGATCGCCAGTAGCGATTGGCGGTTCCCCATAGGGGGTTACGCAGATATATCGGCTGATCCTGCGGAGGCAGCGCGGCCATCATTCCCTGCGTAACCCGCGCGGGCGCAACCACCGATGTCGGATCGACGCGGACCCAACCCTTATTTCGAAGCCATACTTCCACCCATACATGGGCGTCCGCCTGGCGCACGATCATGTAATCGCCATAGGGATTTACTTCCCCTCCCAAATAGCCGCCGACGATGCGCGCCGGTATGCCGGCGGCCCGCATTAAAAAAGCAAAAACAGAGGCGAAGTGTTCGCAATATCCCGATCGGGTTTCAAATAAAAACTGATCGATGGGGTCGTCCTCAAGCGGCGGCGGATTGAGGGTATATTGAAAATCGTTTTGCGTAAAATAAGCCAGCGCGGCAGCAATAATTTTTGGAGGATCGGTCAGGCTGTTTTTCCATGTTTGCGCAAGGGCCTTGGCAGATTCATGACCAAAGGGCGGAATCTGAAGATGATCCTCCCATCTGCGGGACGGGTTGAGGTTACGATAGGACAGTACTGAATGGACCCGATAGGTTTTTTGCCGCTTGACCGAATAACGGCTGAGGATCGTATAGTCGGACAGCAACTTTCCCCGGACGTCTGTGTACACAGGAAGATCAAGGGCAAATAACCATCTATTTTGGTGGGGTTCTAAAATAACCGTGTATTCAACGGATTGACTCACCGGAATACGCGCTAAGCGGCCTGAAAACGCGGGGAGATGTTTCCAATTGAGGCCGTCAAAATAGGAGAAGACAATGCCCCGCCAGTATAGCTGTGCCGGGGATGGCTTGGGCCCGTGGAACTCGACGCGGAAGGCGATATCATCGTTTTGCACCAATTGGGTGATGGTACCCGGCGCGAGATGATCGCTGAAACCGGTTTTTGCACTGCCTGATTGATAGAACCCCCAGAGACTGCCCTGTATGCGAGGGAAAAGGAAGAAAAAAAACACCATCAGGGGAATTGAAAATCCCATAATCTTGGCTGCGGTCATAAAATGATAGCGCAGTCGACCAGGAGGATGATTGATGTGCACCAGCACGGTGGTGGTTGTGAGAACCGAGATAAACATATAAACCGTCATCAGGAGCGAATTCGAAAAGAGAAGCGAGGTGATGACGACAAAGAATCCTAAAAAAAGCGAAACCATCAGGTCCCGATGAGAATGGATTTCATAAGGTTTTAGAGAAATCATGATGGCCAACAGGGCCACAGATGCTTCGCGGTTGAACCCGATGCCGTAATGAAACCCCACCAAAAAAACACCGCTGACCGTCAGTCCCAATTTGAGAGCCCGCCAAGGGAGGGGCCATCCCAAAAACACAGCCCCTGCCCGATAGCCCCAAAAAACCAGGCACCATAACGTAATCCACAACGGCATCCGAAAGATGTGCGGCGCAAAGGCGACACTCAGCGCCAGTAAAATAAGCAGAATAAACCGGTTATCGGCCTTCATGCGTTGTGTCCTTTTGAGCCGAAGGTGGCCAGGGTGCGAAGACATTGGTTGCGATGCGCCAATCCTTTGCCCGGCGCAATCATCCGCTGCGGGAGGATAAGGCCATATTCCATCTGGTGACGGTGGGCTTTGAGGACCATATCGCAGAGCCGGGATATTTTTTTCTCCATGTCCCCGAATTGAATCTTGCTCCAATCAAGCATTACCGAGCGCCCCTTGAGGCCGGTAAATTCTTTGGTATAGAGGCCCTGACCGCTGGAATAGGCTTTCCAGGAAATATGCTGCATCGAATCTCCCGGCTGATATAATTTCAGACCTTCAAAGTCATCCACACCGGGGATTTTTGCGGTTCCCGCGGCAGAAGAGATCCCTGTGCCGGTGGCGGCCAACAACCGTCCGGAAATAGGCCGGGGATAAACAAGATACTCAATATCCGCATTCAATGTTGTCCAGGCGCGGAAAAGACCGAAGGGGAACCGGGTCGATAGTAACAAGGATTTGGGTCGATGGAGCCCGCGCCGCCGGGTCGCATGTTTTAAAGTGACCCAACGGTTTTCCATGGGATACAGGTCTTGCGTGACAGCACCTTGATCCAAAAAGACAAACCGGATGGCTGCGCGGCGGGTAGTCGATCGGACCAGCAGGTTTATGGGCATGCTCTCCCCGGCAAAAACCGGGATTGTCTGATACGATTTAATCTCGATATGAAGCAAATTGAGATAGGTCACAAACATAGATATGAAGGTCATGGCCAGCAATAGAAAAGTGAGCAGAAAACCGAGGTTGTTTTTATAATTTACCGAACCGATCAACATCAATATTAGGGCCAATAAAAAAATGAACCCATAGGCCGTCGGCAATATGTAGGTTTGACGGTAACGAATCCGGTGAGGGAAGTGAGTCATGGAATGGGGACTTCGGTCAGTAGCCCGAAAAGCTTCTCGATGCTGAATTCGGAGGCATCATCTCGCGCGCGCAACCGGTGACCGAGGACCCATGGCATCACATGCTGCATATCTTCGGGAAGTGCGAAATCACGGCCATTAAGATAGGCCCAGGCGCGAGTGGCCTTCAAAAGTGATAATCCGGCCCGCGGCGACATACCGGATTGAAAATGGGGTGAAGTGCGCGTAAAATCGATGATATCCTGGAGGTAATCCAGCAGCGCGTCCGAAGCATTGACCGCAGCTATTTTCTCCTGAATGAGTAAAACTTCGTTTAATGTCAGGCAGGCTTCCATCTGATCCACCAGTCTTTTCGAATCGCCCTTTTGAAGCAATTCTTTTTCAGCCGCTCGGGCGGGATAACCCAGGGTAATGCGCATCAGGAATCGATCCAGTTGGGATTCGGGCAGCGGAAAGGTGCCGTATTGTTCGAGCGGATTTTGGGTGGCAATCACAAAAAAAGGCTTTTCAAGGGGGCGGGTTTGGCCTTCCGCGGTGACCTGGTGCTCTTGCATGGCTTCCAAAAGCGCACTCTGGGTTTTGGGTGTGGCCCGGTTGATTTCATCCGCCAGCAGCACCTGGGTGAATATCGGACCGGGATGAAAGACGAAAGTGCCGGTTTTCCGTTCGAATACGGAGATGCCGATAATATCCGCCGGGAGCATATCACTGGTGCATTGGATGCGGTTGAATTTAAGGCCCAAACATTTGGAAGTGACTTTGGCCAGGGTGGTTTTGCCGATCCCCGGCATGTCCTCAATCAGCAAATGTCCGCCGGCGAACAGGCAGGTAAGGGCCAGCCTGATTTGCTTTTTTTTACCGAAGACGACATTTCCGATTTGGGAAACAAAATTTTCAAACTGGGCATTCATCAAGACTAGTATGCATTTATGAGCGTGTAAAATCAAGTGTGGGCTGAATTGAAAGCGCGAGCGCATCAAAAAGGCAGGAAAATGAAAGAAA
Source organism: uncultured Desulfobacteraceae bacterium (assembly GCA_964530095.1). Lineage (GTDB taxonomy): Bacteria > Desulfobacterota > Desulfobacteria > Desulfobacterales > CAZHA01 > CAZHAH01. The sequence goes on from CAZHAH010000129.1 coordinate 9,964, forward strand.
TTATTTCACGAACCGCTTTTTACGAATCGGTATTTACCCCGTTAAATTCATTTCAATGACAGCGAAGCGTATTTCACTGGGGTCTCCCGATTCGTAAAAAGAAAATTCTCAGCGACTCGCGATGAACTATTCCCTTTTTTATTATTAACAGATTGCCCGCCATAATAGATGCTACCCCCGTGACGGCAAATGCGGTCCATTGATACCCTTCAACGAAAGTTGAAATGCCCAGCGCAACCAGCGGGAAAAGCATGCTGGCATACGCCGCCCGGTCGGCGCCGATTCGGCCCACCAGGGTCAGGTAACATCCAAAGCCAATGATGGATCCAAAAACCGCTAAATAGAATAGCGAGCCGATATAGGCCGGCGATACATGAAAACTGAACTCACGTCCCATGATGAGCGCCGCCGCCATCATAATCAAAGCGCCATAGGCCATTCCGTAAGCATTTGTCTGGATGACAGGCAGACGCCTTTTCTGGTTATAAGCGGAAATGATGTTTCCCAAAGAGGCTAAAAATGTGGCCGCCACACCGAGAGCCAGACCCAGCAGGCTGGCCCTGGTCAACTGAAGACCGGATATTTCGGGCCAAAAGACGAGTCCGATTCCCATAAGTCCGAGGATCGCACCGATGATCATGCGTAGTTCGATGGGCGATTTCAGAAAGATGGCGCCGTTGAGGATGTTCATAAACACGATGGTTGAGAAAATGACCGCTGCCAGGCCGCTGACGATATACAGCTCGGCCACATAAAAGAACCAGTAATTGATCGAGAACAAAAAAAATCCCTGCAGAACCATAAAAAAGTGTTCTTTTAAGGTAAAGCGCATATTTAGACCGGCCAGCAAACAATAGACATTTAAAATGAGGGCGGCCAGCAGAAATCGATAACAAACCGAAACCATCGGATCCACAATCCCCAGCTGCAGCTTTATCCCCAACCAGGTGGTACCCCAGACGATAATCGTAATTCCGTAATATAGAAAATTTTTCATTTGCAATTATGATGGCGTCGTTAAAAGTCCCATCTACTGCGTTGTAATATTTTTTCAGGCACTCGGCATGCTACATGTATAGCCTCGTTTCTGAAAAAAAACTACGCCTTGTATATGAACCTTTTTACTTAACCATCTCTTAATGAACTTAATGTTTGTTGTGGCTCTGCTAAAATGAGCTATAATATACAAGGTATAATATCGTGACGGTTTTCGAGTTAAGTTCACTCCATAAATGATACCGACGCTAAGCTTCGGTATCAGATGCTATAGTTGAATTCGCGATTTTTTACGAGATTATCAATTAACTAATTTATGACTTGATTTCCGACTTGATAATTTCCCCCAGGACTTTTATGGCCTGATCGATCGTGGCTTCGTCCGTCATCGTGAAGTTCAGACGCATGGTTTCAATCCCTTCATCTTTGGCGGTATAAAAATATTTTCCAGGCACAAAGGCAACTTTTTTCTGGACCGATTTCCGGTAAATTTCTTCCATATCCAGATTTTCAGGACCTTCGGCCCATAGAAACATTCCGCCTTCGGGATGTGACCATCGCAGCTCATCTGGAAAATATTTTTCAAAAGCGCAAAGCATCGCTTCCTGCTTGGGCTTATACAGAGCGATAATTTTCGGCACTTGCCGTTTCAAATATCCTCCCGAGAGATATTCGGCCGCAAGAGCCTGATTAAACGTACTGGTATGCAGATCGATGCCCTGCTTTACGATCACTAACCATTTGCGTATCAGATCCGGGGCGACACAAAAGCCGATCCGCAGTCCCGGTGCAAAAACCTTGGAAAGCGTACTGACATAGACCACATGTTCCGGAGCCAGGGTTTTGATCGTCGTGAGGTCTTGACCTCGAAATCTCAGGGCGCTGTAGGGATCATCTTCGATTAAAAGGGCATTGTGCTTTTGGATAATGGCGGCGATTTCCTGCCTGCGTTCAAACGGGATGGTTCTGCCGGTAGGATTCTGAAAGGTCGGCACCAGGTAGACGAATTTTATCCCGCCGGATTGAAGAACTTCTTCAAGCGACCGGGGGATGAGCCCCTTTTCATCCGTTTGCATGCGAACATATTCCGGCTCGTAAGGATTAAACGCCTGAAGCGCTCCCAGATAGGTGGGGGCTTCCACCGCAACCCGATCCCCTTTTGAAATCAGAACCATTCCGATGGCATCCAGGACACCTTGAGATCCGCTGGCAATCAAAACTTGATCGGCCGATGCCTGAATCTGTTTCTCCTGCAGATAGATTGCCAGGGCCTGGCGTAAGGGCATGAAACCTTCCGTGGGACCATATTGGAGCGCACCGGATGAATATTTCTCGATTACGATAGCCACCAATTCCCTGACAAGTTCCAGAGGAAAGCTTTCCGGCGCCGGAATACCACCTGCGAGCGACACCATACCCGGCTGGGAAACCACCTTTAAGATTTCTCGGATAGCGCTGGCCCCCATGGCTTCGGTTCGGCTTGCCAGCAATTTTTCAAAATTCATAACGTCTCCTCTCCCAATCTTTTCTTGTATCTGATTAGCATATCTGTTAAACGATAACAGATACAGATTGTTTAAATATTTAGCATAACAGATGGGGTGCACATGAAAAGATCCGGGCCGGACACCGGCGCTTTAAATTATCGCTATGTCCGCATAGCGAATGAAATCGAAAATAAGATCATGGGCGGGGTTTACAAAGCAGGTGAAAAACTCCCTTCCATACGCAAGCTGCATGACCACACCGGCTTTAGTATCACCACGGTGTACCAGGCCTATATTGAATTGGAAAACCGGGGGGTTGTTGAACCGAAACTAAAATCCGGATTTTATGTAAAACCACTCCTGGGCAATATTTTGCCCTCACCCAAACTCAAAATCCACAAACCCAGACCCCAAAAGGTGTCCATAAATGCGCTGGTCGATTCTATTGTCGATGCTATGAGCGATGCATCTGTGATCCAGTTGGGCGGAACGGCTCCTTCCCCCGAACTTTTACCTTACAGGCAACTTTTCAGATCGGTTAAGTCCAAAACAAGTGCTCAAGCAAAGGATATCATTACCAAATATCAATCACCGTCAGGAACCATGCAGCTGAGGCGACAAATTGCCAAAAGGACTTTGGAAGTTTCCCAAGGCGTTGGTGAAGATGACATCATCATTACCAACGGCTGTTTGGAAGCCGTGCATCTATGTCTGCGGGCGGTCGCCAAGCCGGGAGATACGATTATTGTCGAATCACCCACTTTTCACTGCTTTTTACAATTAATCGAAGATTTAAACATGTTTGCCCTGGAACTCCCCACCGATCCGCAAACCGGTATCGATCTAAACTCTCTAGAACAGGCATTAGATCAAAATAATGTTAAAACCTGCATTTTGATACCCAATTTTCATAACCCGCTCGGTTACACGATGCCGGACGATAAAAAACGAATCATGGTTGATTTGGTGAGCCAAAAAAATATCCCCATTATTGAAGATAACATCTATGGAGATCTCTATTTTGATCAAACCCGACCTTCCACATTGAAATCATTTGATACCAAGGGGTTGGTGCTGCACTGCGCTTCCTTTTCGAAAACGCTGGCTCCCGGTTTAAGGGTTGGCTGGACAATTCCGGGTATATTCTACGAGCGGGTCAAACGCTTCAAACTCAACACATCGATTACCTCGCCGGCGCTGAATCAATATATCATTGCCGAATTTCTTAAAAGCGGTTCCTATGACCGCCATCTGCGACACCTGCGTAACGCACTCAAAAACCAGGCCGGCAATACGGCGTTGGCCATTGCGCGTCATTTCCCCAAAGGCACGAAGATTACGGCCCCCCAGGGCGGACTGATATTATGGGTCCAATTGGATGACAAGGTGGACGGGCTGGAAGTTTACCGGGAAGCCCGCAAACATCACATCGCCATTATCCCCGGAGTTCTTTGCTCCAATTCCGATAAATACAAGAATTTTATCCGAATCAGCTGCGGGAATCTCTGGACTGAAAAAATTGAAGCCGCAATTGCCAAACTAGGCCAAATTATTGCGGCAATATAATTTTAGCATTGGTCCAAAGCGCCCAACACATCTTTGGCCTGTTGCAAAGCCACCTTGGCGCCGCAGGATTCAAGGATCTCAACGGCCTTGGCGATACACTTGCGCGCCTGATCGGCCCTGCCCTTGACCTTATGCAGGAGTCCCAAGTTGAGATAGGCTTGACCCAAAGTGCCGTGGGCGCCGATCTCTTCGGCCGTCTTAATGGCTGTGTTGAAATGTTCTTGGGCTTTTTTTGCGGCGGAGGGGACGTTTTTCATCAAAAAGCCGATGTTTTTGGCCATGAGTGACAGGCTGATGGGGGCTGATTTATCCACAATTTGCAGATAAACCTCACCCAAAGCCAGCACAAATCTGGCATACATACCAGGCTTTTGGTTCTGCTTAAAACCGGTCAACGCGTCTTCCACCATTTTTAACCCGTGATTCATCTGGCCCTGGGCAATCATCACAAACCCCATCATGGCCGAAGCCGGTTTGCCCAACTGTTCGATACCGAGTTTTTGGCTCGAATCTAAAACATCTTTTAAGATTTCCCCCGCTTCCTGAAACTGACTGTTTTGGGCGTAAGCCATGCCCAGAATGAGTTTTGAAATTTGTGAATATAAGGGATCGGCCGCAATATCCAAGGCTTTTTGGTTGTGCTCGATGGCAGCCTGTAAATTATTATCCTCAAAGTGGTTATACCCTATAATCCAATGCCCAAGGACCATGCTGCGGATATTCGAATATTTTTGCCCGTACGCGAGAATGATGTTGCCTGCTTCCTCAGCCCTTTGTTGGTCACCGCTACGGATGCATGCAAATCCGATTCCTCCCATGGATTTAAAAAAGAGGTAGTGGTCCTCCGGGAAATGCTTTACGATATTCTGAGCCCTTTCACCCAATTGGATGGCTTCTTCCATTCGCCCTAATTCGGTGCAGGTCCACGAAAGCCACGCGCAGGTATAGCCGATGATCTGCTGATCTTCGATCTCCTCACCAATCGCCAGCGCCTGGTATAGATACGCATGCGAATCAACGTGTTCCGCCCGCGAGTATAGGGCAAACCCCAGCCAGGCTAAAAACATCCCCAATCTCTTTTTATCATCCAGGGACTCGGCTAGCGCCTTATAATTTTGCAGCAGCTCAACCAGTGTTTTGAAATCTCCCCGATAGTAAAAGACCAGGGACCATTTGATCAGAATTTGGATCAGAAGCCCGTCCTCCGCTGGGATTCGGTCCGGTTTATGAGCCAAAAGCGCGAAAGCCTCCTCGAAATACTGATGCGATTCTTCCACAGCATAGCGGGAGAGGCTTTTTTCTCCGGCTTTCACAAGATAATCGACCGCTTTGGAAACTGACAGCCCTTGCTTAAAATGAAAGGCCAGGGTTTCACAGAATTCCGGCAGCCGATCCTGAAAAAGGTCCTCCATGACGATGGCGATTCGTTCATGGATGATCTGACGTTCCTTCTTGAGCAGTCCCTTATAAACGACTTCCTGGGTTAACGCGCTTTTAAACACATACTCCATATCCGGCTGAAATGATTTGGCATGGATCAGATCGAGACGCTCCAGACGGGTCAAACTGTGGTCTAATTTTGCTTCCAAATCGGTGCAACGTTTTAAAATGTCATACAGGAACGAACGCCCGATGACCGACGCCGCCTGCAGGATTCGCTTGGATTCGTTTTCCAAATGATCCAGGCGGGCGGAAATAACGCCATGGATGGTAGAAGGCATTTCGGCCTGACTGATCGGGCGGCTTAAATGCCAGTCGCCATTCCTGCGCACAAGCGCCTCCGACTCAATTAAGGTACTGATCACTTCTTCAACAAAAAACGGATTGCCCCCAATATTTTCGCGCACTAATTTTTGTAGCTCCGCAGGAACCTGTTTTGATTTAAGCAATGACGTCACCATTACCTGGGTCTCCGAGGGCGAGAGGTCCTCGAGTCGAATTTCATGGTACGACGCCGTCAACCCGCTGAGCTGGTGGCTTCTAAAGAGGCTTAAGGTGGGTCGATAATTGCAGATAAACATAACCGGGTATCTGAGTTTCAATAAAACATAACGCAGAAGCGCCATGAAGGACGTATCGGCCCAATGAAGATCTTCCAGACAGATGACGGTCGGTCCGCTCTGTGACAAAGCGGCAAAAATGACGCCGATGGCATCATACAGTCGGATTTTCCAGAACTCCGGACTCACGCCTTCCACTTCAGGATAGTTGAGGCTGTAGAGACTCCCGATAAAGGGAATAATATCGGTTCTGCGCGCCACCGATTCTATCCCGGTCTCGATTTTTGCTTTAACCGCTTCCTGAGAATCGCCCTCTTTGATTTGAAATCCGCGATTCAGCAAATCGATTAAAGGAAAATAGGGTGTATTTTGCGAATAAGCATAGGCTTGTCCGTCCAGCCATTGAATCTCTTCCAGGTTTAAGGAGGCCTTGAATTCCTCGACCAGACGGGTTTTCCCGGCGCCGGTTTCACCGGAGATTGAAAAGATCGTGCCCTCACCGTTGCGGAGGGTGTCGGCCGCTTCCCCCAATTGGGTGAGTTCCACCTCCCTTCCAATCAGATCCGCCCTTAAGCCGTGGCGGCGACGCGTCGTGGAGGGTTGCTCCCGAGAAGATAAAACCTTAAAAATCTGAATCGGTTCGGCTTTACCCTTGAGATTGGCCGGTTCCAAAGCTTCGAATCGGAAATAACCTTCCGCGTGGCGGAATGTATCCGGCCCCACAACGATTTCATTGTCTTTTGCCAAACTGCTCAACCGAGCCGCTACATTGATGGTATCTCCGGCAACACCATGGGTTCCCTTTTCCAGATTTATTTCCCCGGTCACCACCAGGCCGGTATTAATACCGGTATGCATGCTAAGCGGTTTTCCAATCCGGGCTTCAAATTCGGGACTGATGGCTTTAACGACATTGTGTATTTCACCCGCGGCCTTTATGGCGCGTACGGGATCATCCTCATGGGCCTTGGGCACCCCGAAAAGTGCCATGGCGGCATCGCCGATAAATTTTTCGATGAACCCGTCA
>CAZHAH010000130.1:0-16972 GCA_964530095.1 uncultured Desulfobacteraceae bacterium
CAGCATTTAAAATTTTACGGTTGTTTATGTAACCTTTGCTGAATTATTGCTGTAAACTATAAATTTTACATCTTTGACAACCCACCTACTTGCAGGGGGACTCTGTATTTAGGAAGCGAAATTTTGAAATGTGCAATTTTTTGCCCATAAATATCACACACAAGAAGCTTACCCGCTGGAATTGCGTCGCAAAATGGAATTGGGCAAAAATAAGTTAACTTGGGCATGTATTGACCTGTTTCCCATTTTATGATAAACCGCTTGGCAAAGAATCTATATCAAATCATTTCGGTACATTTTCGAACCATTATCCGATATGGTGTTAGGCAAAGTTTAGCGATACATTCTTTGTAGCCGCAATGATTGAATTTTCGGATTGTTTCCCATTTGGCACAAAAAAACTCTGGCATAGAATTGGCATATTATCAATACAATTTTTATCTTCTTTTTAAGCGGACAATGGCGCTAAATCAAAAAAAAATATGGCAAAACCTTTTACACAAGATCACCTTCGCCTGGGGCAATCTGAGCTTGATCCAGAAGGTGGTCTACGTGTTCGCCCCGGTTTTTTTCTGTTTTTTTCTCATAGTCGGTCTCATCGCAGAGCGAATTCTTGAGGCCCAAATCGTTGAAAACATGGAAGAGTCTATCAGCATTCTGACAATTGATGAAGCAAAAGACATTGATGATCATTTCAAACGGTTGGAAGCCCTGGGGCAAAAATCTGAGAAAATCATACGGAAGTGGCTTCATAGCCCGCTGAAATCAAATGAAAAAGCGGAATTTTATCAAAAATTTCATTATATTGACGGTGCACTTCGAACCAATCTTGCCGCTTATCCCGATAACGATATTTCCGGCGTTTTTCTATCCAATCGGAGTGAATGGAACGAGGAGATTCGACATATCATCCTTGCAACCGAGGAAAAATTCGAAAATTATGCTAGAGGAATTAAACCGAATGTGTTCAATATGTATTTGATCACTAGACACCAACTTATTCGCATTTACGAGAAAGACTGGGCTCTGCAGATAGAGGCAAACCACGATTTCAATCAAGACATCTTCTACTATATTGCCGACCCTAAACACAGCCCGGACGGCAAGGCCAAATGGACCAAACCCTATTACGATTCCATATGGAAGCATTGGATGACCAGCCTGATTACTCCCATCTACATCGACAGGAAATTTCTCGGCATTGTAGGACACGATGTTATTCTCGACGATATTTATTCGGAAATTTTGGATAAAAAGTACTTCAACTCCGGTTATGGATTTATCTTTGATGCCGAAAAAAACATTATCGTCCATCCTGAATATTTAAATAAACTCTTAGAAGTTGCGGAAATGGGAGCATTACTCAGTAGTTCTGAATTGGGAGACAGAGAACTAACACAGGCCATCGCTGAAATTGTCGAAAATAGAGCTGTAAATAACAGATTGGACCTTCGTCAGTTTAACAAGCAAGGAAATATCTATTACATATTTTCGTACAAATTGAATATTCTTGATTGGTACTTTGCCATTGTTGTACCCAAACAGAAAATTTTAGAAATGCTACCGCAATTTCTCATAAACTTCATTTTCGGTGCAATAGGCGCCAGCGGCCTTTTATTTTCTATTGTGATTTCTATCATCTGGTTCTCTGCGGTCTTGCCGATTAAAAAATTGACGAGGGTAGCTAACGAGATCCAGAAAGGTAATCTGGACAAAAAGATTCATATTAAAGGTAGTGATGAGATTGGACAGCTTTCTAAGTCGTTTAATGAAATGACCGACAAGCTCAAGGAACAATTGAAAGAACTCAAAGAGGCCGAAGAAAAGTATCGCGGTATTTTCGAAAACGCTGTGGAGGGTATTTATCAAACAGCCCGGGACGGCCGGATCCTCAATGCCAATCCTTCCATGGCTTTTATCTTAGGATATGACGGGCCCAGCGATTTGGTAAAAAGCATCTCCGATATTGGAAAACAGATGTACGTTGATCATACTCGTCGGGATGAGCTTTTAAAGCAATTTGAAAAGAACGATACTGTTTTAAGCTTTGAAGTCCAGCTGTATAAGAAGGACATGAATGTTATTTGGGTTTCTCTCAACGCGAGGGCCATTCGAAACAAAGATGGTCGTTTGATATGCCTTGAAGGTATTCTGACAGACATCACCGAACGTAGACGGACCGAAGAGATGCTACAAAAAGCTCATGACGACCTTGAAGCCAAAGTTATAGAAAGAACCACCGAATTATCTATTGCCAAGGATCAAGCCGAAGCCGCCAGCCGAACCAAAAGCGAATTTATGGCCAGTATGAGCCACGAGTTGCGCACGCCACTAAACGCTATAATAGGGTTTGCCCAGATTCTTAAAAGGCAGAAAAATTTATCGGAAAAGCAAAGAGAACGACTTCATACCATCCACAGCAGCGGCGAGCATCTTTTGACACTGATAAACGACATTCTGGACATTGCCAGAATTGAATCCGGCCGAGTTGAACTCCAGCTTACCCCTATCCATTTCCCGAGTTTCATAGAAAACATCGCCGCGGTCACATGTTCGCGGGCTGAAGCCAAAGGTCTTGCCGTCAAATTCGAAAGGCCCGATACCATACCCCCCTTCCTGCTTACTGATGAGACTCGCCTTCGCCAGATTTTGCTCAATCTGTTGGACAATGCCATCAAGTACACCGAAATCGGTCACGTGACCCTGCGCATCAAAAGTATGGACGCTCTCGAACCAATAAATCCCCAACCTCCGGAGCCACGAACCCTGCTTCGCTTTGAGGTGGAGGATACAGGCATCGGAATCTCTTCCGAACAGTTCGAGCGCATCTTTGAACCCTTCGAGCAGCTTAGGAAAAAAGTCTACAGTAACGAAGGAACAGGCCTGGGCCTGGCCATCAGCCACCAATTGGTGCAGGTAATGGGCGGTAACCTGCGCGTCGAAAGCCAAGTTGGTCGGGGCAGCCTCTTCTGGTTTGAAATAGCTTTGCCGGTGACCGAGTTGGCGGAAGAAGTCGTCCGACCCCCAGGCCGTGCCATCAAAGGCTATAAGGGAGCCCGCCGGAAGGTGTTGGTGGTTGATGATATCCCTTCCAACCGCGACGTATTGGTTGACCTGCTCGAACCGGTGGGCTTTGAGGTCATTGAAGCGACCAACGGTTTACAGGCAGTCCAATTGGTGAAGGAAGCGCGCTTTGATCTCATCCTTATGGACCGCTGGATGCCGGTGATGGACGGTCTTGAAGCCGTGAAGCAGATAAACCGCATGACGGAACGTAAACCGGTGACCGTTATCGCCGTGTCTGCTAGCGTTTCGGAAAAGGATCAAGCGTTGACCAAGGAGATGGGTTATGATGGTTTTCTACCCAAACCAGTTAGCTGGCCTAAGCTGGCGGCGATTATAGAAGAATATCTGAAGCTGGAATGGATTTATGAGGAGGCTAAGAATAAAGATTTCGCCGAAGGCGGGGCAGGACCTGTATTGAAACCTGCGCCTGCATCAGAGATAGAAGCTTTGTTTGACTTGGCAATGCGCGGAGATATGCGAGGTATTCTAAATCGGGCGAAACATATCGATAAAATGGGAAAGGAATATGGTCCGTTTGCCCGCAAGCTGCGCAATCTTGCTGAACGGTTTGAGGAGAAAAAAATCTTAACCCTGGTCAAAGCGTATCAGGGAAAGGACTAATGAAAGCTATTTCAAAAGATCAAGATCAGGAAGAGCATACCATCCTGATAATCGATGATGATCCTGCCAATCTGGGCGTTATATCGGCTTCTCTGGAAGACAACGGGCTTCAAGTGCTGGTTGCCCGCGACGGGGAAAGCGGACTCCAAAAAGCGCGCTATGCCCGGCCCGGCCTTATTTTATTGGATGTGCTCATGCCAGGAATAGATGGGTTTGAGATATGCAAACGTTTGAAAGAAGATAAACCCACCAGAGATATACCTGTAATATTTATGACGGCTGTGACGGCTACAAAGGAAAAGGTTAAAGGATTTGAAGCTGGAGGAGTCGATTTTATCACCAAGCCCTTTCAACAAGATGAAGTCTTGGCTCGGGTTCAGACTCATCTATCCCGTCGCATGATGCAAAGAAAGTTAAAAGAAAATAATGACCGGTTGATAGAGGAAATTGCTGAACGTCGTCAAGCGGAAGATAATGTACGCAAACTCAATGAAGAATTGGAGCAGAGGGTTGAGGAGCGTACTGCCGAACTAAGGGCGACCAACGTTCTCCTGAATAAAGAAATAGAAGAACGAAAAGATGCTGAGAACATGTATCGTGAAAGCGAGGAAAGGTATCGATCCCTCGCCAAGCACGTTGCGGACGGTATTATGCTAGTTCAGGAGGACAAACTACTTTTTGTCAATGACGCATTTCTTTTCATGTTCGGATATTCCAACAAAAGTGAATTATTAGGGAAAAACGTTTTCTACCTGATATCCAACGAATTCAGAGAAAATTATCAAAAAATCAAAGAACGGCTCGAAGTACGCGATGATAGTTATCAGAAAAACGGCCACATGATGGAAATATTTCAAGGGATATGCATTTCAAAGGAGGGGCGTGAATTTTGGGTTGAAGGGAACAATTCACCGATTAAATGGGATGGTAAATCTGCTATTCTCTGTACTATGAGGGATATCAACGCAAGAAAACTTAATGAAATCGCTACTCAGGAGCATGCTGAAAATCTTTATAAGGAAAACATCAAATTACGGTCTAGCATCAAAGATCGCTTTAGATTCGGTGATATTATCGGTAAAAGCCCGGCCATGCAGAATGTGTACGAATTAATTATCCGTGCCGCAAGTTCTGACGCGAACGTCGTCATCTACGGTGAATCGGGAACAGGAAAAGAACTGGTAGCCAGAGCCATTCACCGCATGAGTCGTCGTTCCGAAATGGATTTTGTGCCGGTTAATTGCCAGGCGATTCCGGAATCTTTACTGGAAAGCTCGTTTTTTGGCCATAAAAAAGGCGCTTTTACTGGAGCCTACGACGACAACCCTGGCTTTCTCGACAAGGCTGATGGAGGCGATCTATTTCTTGATGAAGTCGGCGACATTGATCTGGGAATACAGGGTAAGTTGTTGAGGGCCATTGAGGGGGGTGGTTACTTACCCGTGGGCACCAATGAACTATGCTACTCTGATTTTCGGATTATTGCCGCCACCAACAAAAATACGGCCGAAGCCGTGAAAAACGGATCCATGCGCGAAGATTTTTATTACCGGATCCATATTGTTCCAATTACCTTGCCGCCTTTAAGAGAGCGAAGGGAAGACATTCAGCTTCTTATCGATTATTTTCTCGCAATTTTTTCCAAGGGAAAGCCTCCCCAGATCATCCCCGGGAAATACATGGAAGCGCTTTACAACAATCACTGGCCCGGGAATGTTAGAGAACTTCAAAATGTCTTGCAGCGCTATCTTGCCATAGGCAATCTGGACTTTCTGGAAAGTCATCAGGATAGTGAAGAATCAACAAACAACGCACTTCGGGAAACGAAAATTACACTGGACCGTTCTGCCTCTGATTTTCGACAAAAAGTGGCGTCTTTCGAAAAGGTTCTTCTCTTGGAAGCACTGAACAAATCCAATTGGAACCGCAACAAGGTCACAGAGCTACTAAATATCCCGCGACGAACCCTGTATCATAAAATGAAGAAACATGAGCTGATTTAATCTCAAATGATATTATGAATAAATGGTAATGATATCGATATAGCAATAGTTTCAACAGACTTTTCCGACGACCTATTTGAAGAAAGACTGTTACTTATGCGACTGGCTTCTACAATTGATGATCGCATAGAACCGAGACTATTTAAGTTATTCGTAATATTTTAGCTCTTTGAAAATTTATTTGTAAAAATGCCATTTTGGGCCGGCGTCAGAAAGCATTTTGTTGTATGTAGCTCTCAGATACCGAGGAGAACTACATGGACACAATTGTTTTTCGATATCGTTCACGTGAATTGACTTCCCAAGATATAGATTTTATCCAAGCTACTATCACCAAGCATTTCAGCAAGGGTAGAAGTCATATTTCACGTGTTTTATGTATGGCCTGGAACTGGGTTCAGCCAAATGGAAAACTAAAGGAATATGCCGCACGAGATCTTCTGTTACGTTTGGAAGAAAAGGGTTTTATAGTCCGCCGTGGTGATCAGTATTTATGGAATTATTTGCTCCATCATTATCACTATCTGGGCCGGCCAAAGCTAGTTGGCGAACATATTAAATATCTGGCATTTATTAATGGCCAAGTCGTCGCCTGTCTTGGCTGGGCCAGCGCTGCCTGGAAGGTAAAGGCCTGTGATCGATTCCTTGGCTGGAATACACCCACCAGGCGTGGGACGGTTTATGGGACGTACGTCAGATTATAAGTTTTCTACTCCATAATTTTTTTGAATCGCTATGGCGCGTCCTCTGGCAACCGCAAGGCTGATTGCCGGTATTTTACCTGATGAGGATGTTAATGTTTGCGGTCATATTCGAATTTTGGTATTTATAATTAATTTTTTAGAATTTGTAGCTTCAAAATACCAAAAGTAAGATTTCAACAAGAAGGCACGTGTGAAACTTTCACCAGAGACAACGATTATCGAGCCAAGGAAATTGCGCGACTATCTGTTGAATCAATCGCACCCTGAAGGGGTAACAAAAGCTGAATATCTGAGTGAGATGGGGTACAATCAAGAAAAGTATCGCATTTTAGAATCTGACCTGCGTAATCAGCATTTGACGCACGATGCACAACCCGGCAAGGTGTCCATTTATGGTGCAAAATTCGAAATTGTTGCCCCGCTCATTGGGCCGAACGGTAAACTTCGGCTGATTCGATCCGTTTGGATGATACGCAAAAATGATACCATAGCCAGATTAATAACTCTCATACCGGAGAAAAAATTATGACTTTTCAACCATTTTCAAGAGTCATCTTAGTACAAGATATTGCCGAAGAAAACCTGGTTAGGGGTGACATGGGCACGGTTGTTGAATTTCATCCGGCGACCGAACAGTATTCGGAGGGCTACGAAGTAGAGTTCTTTGCCGGAAACGGAGAAACGATCGCAGTAGTATCTGTTCCTGTTTCCGCTCTGCGTGCCGCCACGCGGCAAGATGTTTTACACGCACGCCAATTAAGCGCAGCTTAAACCACCCTTAATTCACTTTTTTGCTAGAAAATTAAAGACCATCCAAATGGTGCCGGGGGTCAAAACTATCATCCGATTTTGAACGTTGAGGTCCAGAAGCAATCATTTTCAAGTAGACACAACACCTTGTACGGGCGTACTTCCGGATCTATGACACGAAAAGTCTTCTAATGCTGCTATCCACTGCGCCTCAAAGCAAGCCTCCTTCTGTCAATTTATCTTTTGTGCCTATCCGGTTGACTCAGGTCTACGCTTCCCTGGATTTTGATGAACCCATTCCCGGCTATACATTGTTTTGAATTCTGCCCAGGCATAAACATTGACAGTAAAACCTGCGGTTGAACCTGAAAATGAACTCATTTTGATATGACCTGTAGATGTTTGTGCATTACAGTACCTGCTTTAAGAATATCCTGGAGTCCTTTCCCTGCTCTCTATGACGTTACATTCTGCGATGTACCGTCGAACTACTACTGCGTTTTGACACGAACCTGTTTGAGTAACGAGTATTCAACACCCTGAATTAACCGGATTTGAATTACGAAACATAGCTTTTCGGTCTTTAGCCCACAGAAATTCCAGTAACAAGTGCCTGAAAGATGCAACCCATTCCGATTTTACAATCCGTGATGTTTCCAATCAGGCTTCTTTTTCCCCACAAATGACGCCGCACCGTGAGCATGTTTATCCTTTCTCATAAACATGGATAGACAGTGCTCGGCTTCGATACGCAAGCGCTCCTCCAAAGTGCGGCCGACGCCGCGCATGACGGACTCCTTGTCCGACCGGATGGCTCCCTGGGGAAGTTCGCATATGGAGCGGGCAAGTTCCTTGGCCCTTTCCATGACTTTGTCGTCTGGTACAATCTCGTTCACCAACCCGATGCGATATGCCTCATAGACGTCAATGCGCCTTCCGGTGATGATTAACTCCATGGCATGTGAAAAACCGACGACCAACGGCAGGCGCACCGTCAGCCCGTCACCGCCGACGATGTTCCAGCGCCGCTCCAGGGCCCCGAATTCAGCCCTTTCGGCGGCGATGCGGATGTCGGCCAAAAGGGCCGTCTCGAGCCCCGCGGCAAAGGCGTATCCGTTGACCGCGGCAATGATCGGTTTAAAAATATCGACCCGCCTGGTGTACCCGCAGGGACCTTCTTCGTTATAGACGCTCTGGCGGTACTCATCCCAGTTGCCCAGGCCTTCCAATGCCGCGGCGTCGTTCAGGTCCCAGCCGGCGGAAAAGGCCTTTTCTCCGGCACCGGTGATAATGGCCACAAAAGCGTCGTCATCGTCCCGGAAGGTCTTCCACGCGGTCTGTAGTTCTCTGGCTGTTTCGGTGTTGATGCAATTATGGACCTCTGGCCGGTTGATCGTGATGGTCACGATATGATCTTCCATCTCATACAGAATCGTTTCATACTCCATTTAAATACCTCCTTTTTTACCACCATTCCCGCATATGAATGCAAAAGGGAGGTCCATGACCTCCCTCTTTGATTCCAGCCATACCTGTCAGGCCAGCCAGCGCTTTCGCCGCCGGTAGTGCTTTACTTCCCGGTAGCTTTTGCGCTTTCCCTTTTGACTCAAACCCAAATAGAATTCTTTAATATCTTCGTTCTCCTCAAGTTTTTCTGCCGGACCGTCCAGAACGATGCGGCCGTTTTCCATCACATATCCGTAATTCGCCAGTCGCAGGGCGATGCGCGCATTTTGCTCGACTAACAGAATGGATACTCCTTCCTGCACGTTGATCCGGCGAGTGAGCTTAAATATCTCTTTCACCAACAGCGGACTGAGGCCCAGTGATGGTTCATCCATCAACATAACCTTCGGTAAGGCCATCAGGGCCCGGCCCATGACAAGCATCTGCCGCTCCCCGCCTGAAAGATAACCGCTGGTGGCCCGGCACATTTCTCCGAGTTTCGGGAAATAATCATAGATTTTCTTAAGATCATCCTGAATTCGGGCTTTACCTTTGCGGGAATAGGCGCCTGCCAGCAGATTTTCCTCAATTGTGAGCTGCTCAAACAAGCGCCTGCCTTCCATGATCTGGACGACCCCTAGTTTTACAATTTCCTCCGGGTCCATCCGGTCAAGCCGTCTCCCCTCAAACTCGATGCTGCCGTCGGTAACCTCACCCAACTCGGTGCGCAGGACCCCGGAGACAGCCTTGAGAGCGGTGGTCTTACCCGCACCATTTGCCCCCAGGAGGGCGACAATTTTTCCCTTCGGCACCTCCAGGGATACACCCTTGAGAACCAGAATCACGTCACTATAGATCACCTCAATATTGTTAAGTCGAAGCATTTACCCTATCGCCTTTTGACTACGACTTCTTTTTCTTTTTGGGTGGCGGAACAAGTTCCAGTGTCGCCATGCCCTTCGCTCCCGAATCCATGCCTGTCGCCATGATTTTGTATTTGCCGGGTCTGAGCGGAGTGGCTTCTTTGAAAACCGGTTTCATATTAGGCGTCCAACCCACCTGAAAGAACCAATTCAATGTAGCCATCGCCCCCATTTTCGCCCCGAAGTTGCCTGTGGGGTCGGCGTTGCCAAACGCCAGGCCCACCAATTTTTCGTCTTTGCCAACCGACTTTATCTTAACTCCCTCGGGAATCAGCAAGTCGACGATAACCATCTCTTTGGGCGCAAAGCCCGTTCCTTTAAACTGAATCGGTTTCTTTAAAAGCGCCGGCGAAAGAAAGGTTTTATCCGGAATCACTTGAAGCGTTGCCGCTGGTGTCGGCTGCGTTCCTGCGCATCCGACCAGCCCTATCGCCCAAAATCCCAAGATGAAGGATATTACCAACATATTTATACGATAGCATTTCATTGTTTGCTCCTCCTCTTTTCTTATGCTACAAATGCGCTGCAGATCGAAATC
The DNA here is from genome assembly GCA_964530095.1 of uncultured Desulfobacteraceae bacterium. Taxonomy (GTDB): domain Bacteria; phylum Desulfobacterota; class Desulfobacteria; order Desulfobacterales; family CAZHA01; genus CAZHAH01. Next base: position 10,052 of record CAZHAH010000130.1, read on the forward strand.
TAATGCAACCAGATGTTGTGAGTGCCTACCACTTATAAAGAGAGACCGCATCCGGCGTCTTGACCCAGTCCGTGATAGGGACGATTTTCCCCCCGGTGACCTCATAAAATTTAACCATCTGACTGCCGCGCCTTGATTTCGGACCGTAGGCGCAAGGCCCTCCCACACCTTGTCTAGCAAGGCCGGTTATATTCTGATAGGATTTGTATACCTCTTCCTGATTGAGTTTGTTCGGTCCGACTCTTTTGATGGCATCCCTGACGGCCGCCTCGAAATTCATCCCGTGCAGCATCCCGATGCCATAGCCTTCGTTCATCTTCGCCATGGGCTTCTTGCGGTACTGGGTCCAGAGCCGTTTCATCAGGGGATTATTCTGGGCTTCGGCGCCTCTGAGGAAAAAAGAAACGACCACCATGCGCTCCAGGGCCTCGGGGTGGAGGCTGATTCCCAAAGAACTGGGTCCCCAGTAGTCGGAAATGAACTTAATTCTACTGGTAAGTCCCATTCGAGTTGCGTCCCGCATTACATTGGTCTGGGTGGGGTCCACGCCACCCACGTAAACATAATCGGCACCGGCTTTATCCAGCCGGGTCAGGTATACGTCATGTTTTAACGAGCCCGGCGGGAAAAGCTCAGAAGGTAGAATCGTGATACCTTTACTTTCGGCATATTCCTTGCCACCACGAAGCATTTCACGACCATAGGGGTTGTCCCAACTCAAGACCCCTACCTTAGGCATGCCCGATTTTCCTTTCTTTTTCCAATCGGCCAATATCCAGTCGATAGAGGCCGTGTAAGCATCCTGATAGGGTGGCCCATAGAGGAAAAAATTACCGAGGTGGGCCTGGTGCTCCCCGTCTCCGGGGGTCAATAGTACCCGCTTCTCCCGGCGGGACAGGGCGCCCAACATCTTTCCCAGGGGTGTACTTACGGTATTCACGATCACAACCTTGGGATCTCGCCGGTAGCGTTTGAATGCCGACAACGCCCGGGCGACGTCGTAACGGGTATCCACGCCGATATAATTCACCTTGACCCCTTCGATGCCGCCCCGAGCATTAAGATCCTTTATGTAGTCCTCTATACCCAGACTACCGGGCATGGCCAACCCGGCCACGGGTCCGGTGAAGTCGGAAAGGTCAAGAAACTTGATTTCCGCGGCCTGTGCCGCTCCTGGCCCTGTAACCCATACCAAAAGAGTCATGCTAAGAACCACCACCGCCCATCGAATTCTGCAAACCTTCATAATGACCTCCTTTCCTTTCTTAGGTTTAAATCTTCATTTTAGTGACACGCGAAATCCCCGAATTCTCCCTTTACCGCAACCCCATTGCTTTACCCGAAATGAGTGTAAATAAAATGAAGAAACGTTGGAGACAATTAAAACACTCAGTCATTCATCATTCATATAAAATTTCATATTTTTTATGCGACCATAGAGCTAATGGGCAAATGGGTACAACCGGACAGACGCCTTTATAATCTCCCAGCGGTGTGCCAGGCCCCTGGGCTCGAAGATGAGAAACAGAGCCAGCACCAAACCGAAAGCCGTCAGTCCCAGAGCCGCGGCGGGAGCTGCGCCCATCCAGGGAAACCAACCGCCCAGATAGGGCGAAATCAGAAGCACAAGTTCGTCCAGGACCCGGATCATGATCACCCCGAAAAAAACCCCTGGTATGCTACCGATGCCGCCCACAATGAGCATCCCGATATACCATAGTGCATTTAGCAAAGTAAATTGCTCGGGATGACAGACCATGGTTAGATGAGCCCACAGCGAGCCGGCCACGCCCGCATAAAAACAGGAAATGAAAAAAGCCAGCAATTTATAGTAAAACAGGGAGACGCCCATAACCTGGGCCGCCAGATCATTGTCCCGCACGGCGACAAAGGCCCGGCCTACGCGGGTGCGTACAATATTACGGGCCCCACAAGTCAAAAGGATCATGACCGGCATGATGATATAGAACATGCGCTCGTCCGTATCGAAATAGAAAGGGCCGATACGGGGGGGCTCCACGTTAAGCCCTTCTGTCTTGCCTGTGATCTCCAGGTGAAGGAGAAGCCACATGGTCACAAAGTGGATCGCGATGGTGGCCACAGCCAGATAAAAGCCTTTGATGCGCATGGAAGGAGCCCCGCCCAAAAGACCAAAGATTCCGGTAATAATCCCAGCCAGGGGTATGGCCACCCAAAAGGAAAGTCCAACCTTAGTGGTCAAAATGGCCGAGGCATAGGCGCCCACGGCCATAAAGGCCGCTTGACCAAAGGATATCAGCCCGCAGTATCCACTGACAATCTGCAGTCCCAATACCACGATCACGGTGATGGCCAAGCTATTAAGGAAGCTTATCATGTAGTACGACCCGAAAACGGGCACAAGGAAAATGACCGCCAGGGAAATAATGAACACCGTCCAGCGTAAGGGGGTACGGATAATGGCGATATCCTGTATATAGGTTTCGTCAAATATTCCGCAAGGTCGCCACATATTAGATCCTCTCTATCCGTACGAGACCCAAAAGCCCGTACGGTTTAACGAGCAGGATGACAAGCAGCAGGACGTACGCCGCCACCTCTTTAACCCCGCCTCCTACGATGGGATCCAGATAGCCGGCGGAAATGTTTTCCAGAACCCCCAGGAGGAGCCCTGCCAAAAGCGCTCCGGGAAGTGACTCCAGACCGCCAACCAGGGCTACGGTCAGACCTTTTATTCCCAAATAGGGAAGCGGATAGTAGATATCCATGACATTGGCCAGGGCGATGCCAGCAATGCCTGCCACCAGTGCGGAGAAGACCCAGATATAGGAGAAAATCGATCGCACTGCGATGCCGGTGCTCTGAGCCAACTGATGATCTTCCGCTGTGGCCCGCATACCAAGACCCATTTTGGTATATCGGAAAAAGAGCGCCAGCCCCAAAAAAATCAACAAAGAAATAACAAAGCTAACCACCTGGGTGACAGCCACCGAAACCCCCGCAATTGAGACCGTTCCGCCGGGCAGGTATTTGGCGAAGCTCGTCGCCTCCCCCTTCAGAATTAATTGAAAGATACCGTCGAACACTAGGAATACGGCGAAGGTGGTCAGGAAAGCGGCAAATAGCGGTTGGCCGATCAAGGGCCGCATGGCAAACCGCTCGACGATCAAACCCAGTAATCCGGCAAAGGCCAAAGCGATCAACAGGGCGATGATAAGGGGGACCTTCAAATGGAGCAGTGCAAACCAGAAAGCCAGGGCGCCGAAGGCCATTAGTTGCCCGTGCGCCAGGCTGACGACATGGGTGGACTTGTAGACCAAGACCATAGCTGCGGCGACGATGGCGTACAGCCCTCCCTCCAACAGCCCCAGGATAAGTAACTGAAAAAATTCACTCATCGATTTTCCTTTTTATTCTACCGCGGTTACACGGATCGAGGTGCGAATGACGCCTTGCCGTCCGTCCCGGTAGGTGACCGGGGCTTCGACGGCAATCTCTTGCTGGTCACCATAGAGTGCCGTGATCAGCTCTCCGTATCGCTCCTCAACAAAGGTCCGCCGGAGTTTGCGGGTCCGGGTGAGTTCGGCTTCATCCGCGTCAAACTCCTTGTGCATATTCACAAAGCGCTTAATATGTGCATGTTCGGGGAGGGTGCGATTGACCCGCCTGACTTCTCCGATAATCAACTCGATAACCTCAGATTTCTGAGAGAGGTCCGTGAAGGTCGTATACGCAATGTGATGCGACTCCGCAAAGCGACCCACGTTTTCAAGATCAATATTAATCAGCGCAGCTACAAATTCACGCTCTCCCCCGACAACCAGCACATCCTTGACATAGGGGCTGAAGCGCAACCGGACCTCTGAATATTGAGGCGAAAATTTGCGGCCATCCGACAGCGCCTTAAGATCTTCCATCCGATCGATGACGATCAGGTGGCCGTCTTCGTCAATGTGACCGAAGTCTCCACTAATGTAATATCCATCGATAATGCTTTTTGCGGTGGCTTCGGGGTTTTTATAATATCCGGCATAAAGGTACTTACTGTAGACTAGGATTTCCCCTTCTTCTGATATCTTGACATCCGTCCAGGGCATGGGCCTGCCCGATGTTTCAGGATGTATTTCAGCGGGACGAGGAATGGAGACCACGCCCATCTCGGTGCTGCCATAGAAGAGTTTGATTTCAATCCCTAAGGCCAAAAAAAACCGTATGATTTCCGGGCTCAGCGCTCCGCCGGCAGAATACAATACCCTTGCTTTGGAAAGACCCAGCCGATCGCGCAGGGCACGGAAGACCGCCTGGTAGGCTATCCAGTTTTTGAACCGTGCCCAAATGCTCAATGGGCGGCCCTCGATTTTCTGGTCCGCCACTTTTAAGGCCAAATCCAGGAAACGATGATAGAGCCACCTTCGCAGAAAGGTCGAATCGATCATACGCGCCTGCACCATACTGTTAACATTCTCCCAGAGCCGGGCGCCGTAAAAAAGGACCTCGGGCCCGATTTCGCGTATGTTTTCTTGAACCGTTTCCGGCTCTTCAGGAAAATTAACAGTTAGTCCTGCCACCAAACCGCCTGCAATTCCCAGCGCCTGTTCGGTCCCCCAGGCCGGCGGAATAAAGGATAAATATTCGATTCCTTCCCTATCCCATTCATCTACAACCGCCCATTCCTTAACCAGTTCAATCATCACTCCTTGGCCCATCATGGCCCCTTTGGGAAGGCCTGTGGTTCCTGAAGTATAGCACAATGCCCCAATATCCTCGCCTTTGCCCTTATCAACCAATTCGTCAAAAAGCTCGGGGTTCTGCTGTCCGTGGCGGCGCCCAATTCGCATGACCTCTTCCATGGACAAGAGATCCGGATCATCATAACCCCAAAGGCCTTTAGGATCCCAGTAAATCACTTTCTTCAAAAGGGGGAGTTCCTGTTTGATCTCCAAAAGCTTATCCACCTGTTCCTGATCGTGCGCCACGACAAAGGTGGAATCCGAATGTTCCATAAAGTACTTAACTTCTTTGGGGATGCAGTCCGTAAATATCCCAACGGCGGTTCCCCCCGCAGCCTGAGCCGCCAGTTCGGCCCAAAACCACTGCGGTTTGTTTTCCCCTAGGATACTGACTTTGTGACCCGGTTCAAGCCCGAGATTGATCATGCCCAGACAAAGATCTCTGACCTTCTCATAGTACTCCTGCCAGGTATAGTGCTGCCAGACGCCGCGATCTTTGACCCGCATAGCGATCTTTTTGTCTCCCAACCGCAAGGCTTTTTCTCTGAGTATCTTGGGCAGGGTATCCAGCACGGATTTATTCCGGGCTTGCTTCGAAGTCATCCTCTTCCCCTAGGTATGCTTGAACGACTCTGGGGTTTTCAACCACCTCGGCCGGGGTTCCTTCGGTAATTTTACGGCCGAAATCTAATACAAGCGCACGGTCGGCGATATCCATGATCACATCCATGTCGTGTTCAACGATGATCATCGGGATTTTGCGCAATTCGGCTACGTCCAAAATGAACCGTGCCATATCCTCTTTTTCTTCGAGATTCATACCGGCCATGGGTTCATCCATTAAGAGAAGCGTGGGATCCATTGCCAAGGCACGGCCCAGTTCAACCCGTTTGCGCACACCATAGGGAAGGGTACCGACAACCTTTTTACGCTCCGGTTCGAGTTCCAAAAAATCGATGATGTCTTCAACCACCGCCCGATGTTGAATCTCCTCGCGGCGGGCAGGCCCAAAAAAAAGCGCACCTGTCAAGGCTCCCCGCTTCATATGGATATGGCGGGCAGCCATCAGATTCTCCAGGACATTCAAACCGGTATACAATTCAATGTTTTGAAAGGTTCGGGAAATACCCAATTTCGCAATGGTATGCGCTTTTAATGAGTGAATAGATTTTTGACCAAAGCGGATGGTTCCTGATTGGGGGCGGTAAAATCCATTGATGCAATTTAATATACAGGTTTTCCCGGCACCATTGGGACCGATAATGGTCAATAGTTCACGCCTAAAGACTTGAAAATCGACATCACGAATCGCCTGGAGGCCGCCGAATCTCAGGTTTAGACCTTCAACTTTCAGAATTTGATCCGAATCCGAATTAGAACTATTCATTTCTCACCATCAACTGCAGTTGCGCTGCTTTCTGGAATAGTCCGTATGATTTATAACCAATTGTAAGGTTCGGCTTAAAATGGTTTTTCTTGACATCCGATTTAACTAACAGTAATAAAATTACCTATAGTTAAATTAAATGTTCCATAACAAGACTTTTTATGGAGGTCAATGAATTTGTTTGATGAAAAACACAAAAACGTGATTCACAAACGCAGAATGCGGGAAAAAAAATTGCGGATTGACAGCATCCTGGAAGCCGCTAAAAAGGTTTTTTTTGCAAAGGGATATGCCAAAGCCACCATGGATGAAATCGCTCTCCAGGCCGAAATTAGCAAACCCACCATTTATCAGTACTTTAATTCCAAAGATGACCTGTTTTTTTCACTGATGCTTCCGGTAATCGATGAGATTGGGAAACAATTGAGTAAAATTGTGAAAAAACTTGATGACCGTACCTACAAATCCGGCGTCATCCTGATAAAGGATATGTTCGAAGGGCTTTGGAACAGCTATGCGAAAGCTCCGGATGTCTTCAGAATCATACAGCTTTTTCAACAAACCGGCCTGGTCCAGGAATTAAATCCGGAATTTCGGAAATCGCTAAATCAAAAAGGCGCCAATAATTTTAAACTCGCGCGCATGATTATTGAAAGGGGTATCACGCAAAAACTAATCAAAAAAACTGATCCCTATGAATATGTTGATGTTTTTTGGGGAATGTTTGTCGGAATTGTTCAACTGGAAGACATTAAATCGCAAGATAAAAAAAACAATAGTTATTTAAAACCCACCTTAGCTTTTGCCGAAAAAATTTTGATCGAT